>JAHEJF010000268.1 GCA_024639025.1 Ahrensia sp.
CCAAGGCATCGGAAGGACCAAAGCGTTCATCGCTCTCATGCGGGAATTTGGCCCATGGTTTTGCTGCCTGCGGTGTTACCGACAAGGCAAACCTGAAGGGCGATACGGTGGCCAATTTGGGCATCATTACCGCCTATAATGACATGCTTTCAGCCCACCAGCCTTTTGAAACCTATCCTCAACTGATAAAACAGGCAGCACGAGAAGTTGACTGTGTTGCACAAGTTGCGGGTGGCGTTCCGGCCATGTGTGACGGCGTCACGCAGGGTCAAGCTGGCATGGAATTGTCGCTCTTTTCACGTGATGTCATCGCCATGGCAACCGCGGTGGGGCTGTCACATGACATGTTTGATGCAGCCGTCTATCTGGGTGTGTGTGACAAGATTGTTCCGGGCCTGACCATTGCCGCGCTGACATTTGGCCACCTGCCAGCCATCTTCATTCCGGCTGGTCCCATGACAACTGGCCAATCCAATGAAGAAAAGGCCCAAATCAGGCAGCAATACACCGAAGGCAAGATCGGTCGCAAAGAGCTGCTGGAGTCTGAAAGCAAATCTTATCACGGCCCTGGAACCTGCACATTCTACGGTACGGCCAATTCCAACCAGATGCTAATGGAAATAATGGGCCTGCACATGCCAGGCGCCAGCTTTGTCAATCCAGGTACACCGCTGCGCGAGGCACTGACCAAGGAAGCCGCCAAACGCGCTCTGGCAATCACTGCACTGGGCAATGAGTTTACGCCAGTTGGCGAAATGATTGACGAGCGTTCAATTGTGAACGGCGTTGTTGGTTTGCATGCCACAGGTGGATCCACCAACCACACCATGCATTTGCTCGCCATGGCCGCAGCTGCCGGAATCAAGTTGACCTGGTCTGACATATCCGAGCTTTCAGATGTGACCCCGCTTCTCGCGCGGGTCTATCCAAATGGCATGGCTGATGTGAACCATTTCCAGGCAGCGGGCGGTCTTGGGTTCCTCATTCGGGAATTGTCCAACAATGGTGCCATGCATCGAGATGTCCGCACTGTATTCGGGCATGGCATGGATGATTACATGGTGGAAGCTGCGCTTGATAGCCAATCCGGCGCAGTGATACGCAACTCATCGCCGGAAAAGTCGGGCGACGAAGCGGTGCTTGCTCCTTATCCAAAGGCATTTGAGGCAACAGGCGGTCTGACCATGCTGACGGGCAATCTGGGGCGCGCGGTGATCAAGACGTCGGCGGTCAAGAAGGACCGACGACTCATCGAGGCACCGGCACGCATATTTCACGATCAGGATGAGATGCAGACAGCTTTCAGGGCAGGCGAGTTTACCGAGGATTGCATTGTTGTCATCCGGTTCCAGGGTCCCAAGGCCAATGGCATGCCGGAACTGCATAAGCTCACACCAATTCTGGGCATTTTGCAGGATCGCGGCTTGCGCGTTGCGTTGGTTACTGACGGCCGCATGTCCGGTGCGTCCGGCAAGATTCCAGCAGCGATCCACGTGACACCAGAAGCGCTTGATGGCGGTGTCATCGGCAAGATCCAAAATGGTGATCGCATGCGTCTGGATACCGAAGCCGGAACGTTGGAAGTACTGGTTGATGATGAAACGCTCAGCAAGCGACCGCTCGTGAAAGTGGACATGTCAAGAAACACGCATGGTGTTGGCCGGGAGCTGTTCGAGACTTTCCGCCGCGTGGCCGGTCACGCCGACGAGGGAGCCAGTGTATTTGGCTAGAAGCTCGGCGGCTCTTCACCGGCAGCACGATAGGCCGATGTAACTGCGTTGGCCATCAACATTGCAATCGTCATGGGCCCTACGCCACCGGGTACCGGCGTTATTGCGCCGGCGACCGCCTCTGACGATTCAAAATCTGCATCGCCAACAAGGCGTGTCTTGCCTTCTCCGCGCTCCGGCGCATCAATGCGGTTGATGCCAACATCAATCAAAATGGCGCCAGGCTTTAGCCAGTTACCTTTGACCATTTGCGGGCGGCCGACCGCAGCGACCAGAATATCGGCAGTCCGGCATAGTTCTTCCAGGTTCGGTGTGCGCGAATGTGCAACCGTTACAGTCGCATTGGCGGCCAAAAGCAGGTTGAACATGGGCTTGCCGACAATGTTCGAACGGCCGACAACTACGGCAGTCTTGCCCGACAAGTCTTTGCCAAGTATGCGCTCAATCAACAGCATGGATCCTGCCGGCGTACAGGGTACAAATGCTGTTTGCGTTTCGCCTGTACCCAATTTTCCCACATTGATGAAATGAAATCCATCAACGTCTTTTGCCGGGTCAATCAACTGGATTATGCGTCCGGCATCAATGTGTTTTGGCAGCGGCAATTGTACCAGGATGCCATGGATGGCGGGGTCATTGTTAAGCGCTTCGACCACATCCACCAGCTCTTGTTCCGTTGCTGTTTCTGGAAGTTTGTGCTCCACCGAATGAAAACCGCATGCTTTGGCAGTGCGCCCCTTATTGGCAACATAAACCTTTGACGCCGGATCATCGCCGACGATCACCACGGCCAGGCCGGTCTGCACGCCCGTTTTGTCAAGCAGCGCCTGAGCCGCAATCTTTACTTTCTCGGTAACATCAGCGGCAACAGCTTTGCCATCAATCAATTCGGCCATTTGGATTCCTCAAGCAAAAAGCACTTAGCGCGACTTTGATACACAAACCGGCGCCGGTCCATCAAAGTCGCGCCAATTTAAGGCGCTTTTGGCACAACAGGAATAAAGGCGCTAGCCGTTACGGCGTCTGGCGCTACGTGTTTGTGTTAAATGGTCTACCACTTCGCGAAGCTCGCGCACCGAAGCGCGCAATTCCTCAAGCTCGATTGTTTCATCGTAGGCGGAATACGGCTCCACGGTCGGCGGCATTTGGCCTGCGGTCGGCTGATGAGGGTACATGTCCTGCTTCATCGGCGCCTGCATGGCTTGGTAATGCGGTTGATCATACATGGGAGCCTGCATCGAGGTACTGTGATAGCCCATTGTACTCGGGTTTGGCGCCGGGACAAATTGCGGATGCATCATCGGCTGCGGATAGTGGTTTGGCACTTGTTGCGCATAGCCCTGCTGGACGTGTCCCATGGGCGCATGGGGTTGTGCTTGCGGTGTTGGGTAATCGGAGGCATAGGGAGGGTATGGTGCCTTATTCATGGTGGTCTCGCTTTTTGCTGCTTCGGCGTTTGCAGGGGTTGTATCGAATTGGTTTGTTGGCTCCGTATCACGGCCAGATCGGTGAGACTGGTGGCGCACATTGCTGGATGATGCGGGTCTGGCTGGAACGGCGTTCTTGTTTGAACCAAAGCATTCTCGAAGACCGGCAAGGATAGCCATGCCAAAACCAATGGCCATACCGATCAACAAACCGGTGAGGGCAACAAAGCGCCTCGGCAGCGAAGATGCTGTCAGTGGCGGCTCGGCTTCGGATATGATGGTCGCATTGACTGAAACAAGACTCTCAAGCTGGTCCGTTTCGCGGGAGCGCAAGAGCGCTGCCTTATAGATGGATTGGGCAGCTTCGATTTCAGCCTCAAGCTCGCGTAAGGTAATCATCGCCTCGCTGTCTTGGCTCTGTGCCGCACGGTTCTGGGCCAGGGCGGCGGCAATTTGCTGTTCATTTTGAACGGCCCGACGCAAATCGGCTTGCGTGCCCGCCACAATACGCTGTAACTCGGCGGCAATCTCATCGCGCGCGGCTTCCCGTGCAGCGATCGCATTGGCAAGGCGGGGATGACGCGGACCAAGCGCCTGTTCGAGTGACGCAGCATTCTGACTGAGCGATGCAAATTGCGCCCGGAAGGTGGTCAAAGACGAATTGACCAATTCTGGCGGCAGTGCGCCGTTGACGACGGCGTCGACACTGGCTCTCTGAGCCGCGTCTGCAAGTGATTTTGCTCTTATGGTTGCTGCCTGTGCTTCATTGAGCTGTGCGGATGTTGCAACCACCTGATTATCCGTCAGGCTCGAACTGGTGCCGCGCGTAAGATTGTTCGCCTGAGCGAAGGACTCTGCTGCACGCTCTGCGGTTTCTACCGCTGCTTTTAACTCAACCAATTGCCCACCCAAGGCTTCGGTTGCGTTGCGCGCTGCCTGCGCCTCGCGCTCTCTTTGGTTTTCAATAAAGGCA
>JAHEJF010000269.1 GCA_024639025.1 Ahrensia sp.
TTGAAACTGGTCCACTCTACCGATGAAGTGCAAACGCCAAATCCCGTTTCTGCGGGTGGCTGGCACAGAAAGATTGAGAACGAGGCTGAGGAATTCTCGAAACTGTCTTATCGATATGGCTTTAAAGCCTATGCGATCGTTAAGCTTACCTCTAATTTAAGAGGCATTATCAAGCCTGAAATTCAAGGGACAAACCTTTCCCCCGAGTTCCTTCAGCACATTGATCCCGATGGGGGGCTTGATGATTGTTCGCTCTTCAAGGTTCTGGCGCAAAGCTGTGTTCCATTTGCCTGGCAGTCGGGCGTAAATGCCTACACCGGCTTGGCAGAATCAGAAGATCAGCATTCCACTGATCAGGCGCTGGATGAGCTTCTGATGGCATTTGATTATGAAGGTGGTTTTTGCGTGCCGGTGCATGATCCGCTGGGTACCCGCAGCGTGGTTGTCTATATAGGTCCCCATTTCGACAATTCTGCCAAACACGCCAAATTGGTCGTCGAGACGATCGAGCTGTTTGACGCATCAATCCGTTCTTTGGACGATAAAGACGAGGCCGAAATTCAACTGACCGAGCTCGAATTGAGCTGTTTGGATTGTTCAATCAGTGGTGCTGACGTTGAAGCAACAGCTCAAAAGATCGGAATGAGCAGGCATGTGGTTGCCGCGGTGCTCAATTCGGTGTGTGAGAAACTGGATGCAAAGAGCGTACCGCAAGCGGTTGCCAAAGCTGTAATGGGCGGCATCGTGGGGCTGTGACTTACAGCTAAACCAGTCTTATTTCGGCGAACAGTAGGGACATTTTGCGTTGCGCTGCACATAACGCAGTCTCGTTTCCGCGCCATGCGCCCTGATTAAAGCACCGATTTCCAGATCGGATTCGGCCCCACAATCAGAACATTTGAATTTGATGCCGAGTCCCAACTCGGCCAGCTCAGACAGGGTTTTGTCATAGTCGCGGTCTTTAGCAATGAATTGGTGGACCATGGATCACCTGGATCGGCTTTTTGAGCGGCTTGCGCAGTAAATTGAGGTCGATTTCCCGACTGCAGATTGCTTCCAATTGGTCGGTGTCATTGAAATTGGGGTCGGTATCTGTGTAAGCCAAACAGATTTCAGCATGATCTTCATGCAACACAATGTTCACGAAGTTTCGTGCCACAAGGCAATCTAATGAGACCTGCAGAGAAACATAAGCGGCCTCTCCCCAGTTTGCCGAGGTCTTGGTGACATCTTCAAACCGCACAAATCCGGGTTGGAAGTAGAACTCTGCCGCGCTGATGACCACGTCACGGATGCAATTGGTCTTCTCCATCTGGGCGTAGCTAATGTAGTGAGCAAGGTCGACAAAACGCAATTCGCGCACCATGCCTCCGAGTGCCGAGGCGATGCACATTTCTAATTCGGGATGTTTGGATTCTACTAACATCGGTTCAACCAAATATGTGTGACTGTCGGGATTTTTTGCCAATAAATGCCAAAACTTGCGCGACTGCAGGGAAGAAGTCGCTCGGTATGGGTTGGTCGACTTTCGCCACCTTGTACAGGCTGCGTGCGAGTTGCACATTCTCGATGACTGGCACTGTGTGATCGCGCGCAATCTCCCTTATGCGCAATGCGATAATATCCCGACCCATTGCGACCACGATGGGCGCAGGATCCTCATCCTTGTTGTAGCGCAGTGCGACCGAGAAGTGGGTCGGGTTGGCGATGACGACAGTTGCTTTGGGGACGGCATTCATCATGCGGTTTCGCGAGCGGTCGAGAGCGACCGAACGCTGCCGCGACTTGAGCAGGGGATCACCCATGGCTTGCTTGAATTCGTCCTTGACCTCCTGGCGCGTCATTTTCAGCTCTTCGAGCCATTGGGTGCGCGACCAGAACAGGTCAAAACCGGTGATCAGAACCATGGTCAGGGTGATGGCGACTACAATCCTGAAGACATAAATCTGGATGACATCCAGCGAGGCGACACTGTCTGCATAGAGCATGCTGACGAGATCATCGAACAGACCCGTTGTGGAAGCAGCAATCACCGCTGTGGCGACGAGGATTTTGGAGACCGACTTGCCAAATTCCACCAAGCCCTTGTTGGAAAAAATGCGTTCCCGGCCCTTTTTTAGTGATATCCGAGACAGCTCCGGTTTGATGCGCGTCATGACGATTGCTGGCGGGTTTTGAAACACGGAACTGGCAATGCCCGAGATGATGAAAGCAACAAACATCGGCGCCAGCAACAAACCGGTGATTTTTAACACCTCGTCAGCGATTGTTTGCAGATCGGTTACCGAATTTAGCGAAATCTGACCTGAATGATCCATCAGACCGCTTAGGCCGTGCGTTACAGCTTTGCTTTTGTCTGGCAGGAAGAATGCCATCAGGAAAAGGACAGTGATCAGCGTAAAGAGTATCGAAACTTCCTTGGAAACAGGGATTTGTCCCTTCTCCAATGCGTCCTGAATCTTTTTCTCGGAAGCATCTTCGGTTTTCTCGTCTTTTTCTGCGCCTTCAGCCACAACTTACCCCTTAACCACTATGCCGCGTTGGGAAGTTGGATTTTGCCCTCGGATGCCATTTTGAGTGCAAGCGAGGCGATCGATTTGCGTGCTTGCCGGATCGTCTCTGGTTTGACATCTAGATCGGAGCTGAGCTCGGATTCAATCATGCGTCGGGTCCGGGCGCCGATTGAAGACAGAAGTGCTTCCGTCAAATCAGGTTCAGCGCCTGTCAAAGCGTTTGTCAGCAAGTCTGTTGGTAGACCATCGCACAGCGAGACAATTTCGGCCGGGGCAAGAGAGGTCAAATCCTCAAACCGGAACATCAGCGATTTGACCAGTCCAAGCTTCTGGTCGTCGACCTTGCCTTCAAAATCATGAACGATCTGTTCTGAAGCTTCCTGGCTCATTTCGTTCAGGATCTCCGCCATTTTGGAAGCGACCTCCTTAGAACCTGTACCACCATCAGCCTTGAAGGCCTCCTTGAGCTGGTCTTCCAAGGCACTCAAAATTGCCTGCGGTACAGGACGTGATGACATGATTCGCGCCAGGATCTGGCTTCGCTTTTCGCCATCGAGTTGTTCGATCAAAGTGGCCGTTTGCTTGGCGGGCAGCTTGGTCAGCAATATTGCAGCGATCTGTTCGGGTTGCTCCTGCAGAAATTCGAGGATCTTGTCGCTATCGGCCTTTTCGATCAGAGCCCAGACATCCACTTGGTCAACATCACCTTGTTCTGAAACTTCGGCTTTCTTCTTGATGAACTCTGTCAGTTCATCTTCTGACATGAACTCGCTCAGTATGGTTTGCATTGTGTCGGCAGAATCAATCAGGCCGACGCCCTCGGCAAATTCAGACTCAAACTCCTGTACCAGTTCTTCCAGATCGGGTTGCGGAATTGTTTGGAGCGTGTGAGCCGCGTCGATCATTGCTCGCAGCTCATCGGACTTAAAAAATTTCAGGATCGCGCTGGCGCGCGGCTTTCCCATGGCAACCAGTACAGCCGCAGCCCGTTGTGACTTGGAAAGGGTGTAGCGTTTCATTGGGTAGACCCGGATGTGCTTAGGTTGTTCATCATTATCGTCCAAGCTGGGTGATGCGAATGCAGATCTTTTCCGGATCGCTGTCCATGACTTCGAGCTCGCCTGAAGCGACCTTTGTGCCATTGACCAGCATGTCGACCGGATCGCCGATCTTGGAATTCAATGTGACAATTGAGTTTTTTTCCAAGGCCATCAGTTCTGACACCAGCATTTTCGTCGAGCCGATCATCACCTGGATGTTGACCGGAACACTGAACACGGTTGCGCTGAATTCGGGCTTCTCCTTAAGGGCCGTAGACCAGGATTTGGGCCTGCCCTCGGACACATCGCGTTGCAATTCATCGATGACCTCTGTCAATGGATCTGCGTCCGCCGACGCAGCAGATTCTGCAGTTTTTGAGTCTGGATCTTGCACGGTTTTTTGTCCTGGAGTAGCGGGACCATCGGTTGTTTCGGTATTGCTCATAAATGATCCGTTCCGCGTGTCTTACTTGTTGTCCAATATGGATTGCATCGGCTGATATGATTCCTCGATCAGCAGTGCATATGATGCGTGATTTTGACCGATTCGGCATTTGTGAAGCTTGCGTCCGTTGGC
>JAHEJF010000270.1 GCA_024639025.1 Ahrensia sp.
TCGGTTTGTGCCCGCGCTCGCCGATGAGCAAGCGGACAGATTTCAGATTTTGCATGCTGCTAACCAATGGACCCACACACTAATTGCCCTCAACCACTCTGCTGGTTGACTGCCTGATATGAAGCTCTGGCTTGATCAGTGTCAGGTCGCCGTCCGGCGTGTGCTTGCCCTCGATGCGATCAAGCAATGCCCGTGCTGCAAGGCGACCAACTTCGGGTTGTCCGTTCCAAACTGTTGTCAGGGCAGGTGTGGCAATTGCCGCCTCTTCAAGATCGTCATAGCCCGTAACAGAAATGTCGACACCGGGTGTAAGTCCGGCACGGGCGATTCCGTTCATCAAGCCAATCGCCGCCAGATCATTCCAGCAAACCGCGCCTGTCGGCTTGTCAGGCAGTGCGAGGAACTGGCTTGCCGCTTCAAAGCCGGCAGCCTTAGTGCGCGGGCCTTCAATACGCCACTCGTCCTTGACCTCAAGTCCGGCCTTGCGCATGGCGGACACATAACCCTCATAACGATCTCGGCCCGTCGACGTCTGATCTGTGCCGCCGATCATAGCGATGCGCTTGTGTCCCAAGGAGATCAAATGATTGGTCGCAAGGCTGATGCCGAATTTGTCGTCGCCACGAAACACGGGCAGGTCAACACCAGGTACCGAGCGGGCGATGAAGACCGTCGGTAAGCCATTTTGTGTAAGCAGTTCCATATCCTCTTTGGGCGTATCAATCGCCGGCGACATGATCACGCCGTCCGCGCCCAACTGCATCAACGTTTCAAGGAAATCGCGTTGTTTTTCGACGCGGTCATAATGATTTGACAGAATGAAGGTCTGTCGGTTGCGGTCCAGTTCCATCTCAATCGAACGAAGGATCTCGCCGTAGAACGGGTTCATGATGTCGTGCACGACGACGCCCAGAATACCAGATTTAGAAGTTCTTAGACTGGCGGCGCGGCGATTGTAGATGTAACCCAATTCCAGTGCATGCGCCTTAACGCGTTCACGGGTGGCTTCGGCAACCAGCGGACTGTCACGCAAAGCCAGCGAGACCGTCGCGGTTGAGACTCCCAGAGATTCGCCGATTGTTGATAGCTTGACCTTTTGGCCCACGCCAACTCCCCCCAAAATCAAAGCAGCGCTTTAAAGTTTAAATGTTTTAGTTTGTTTTTAGGTCTGGGGAAAGGGCGAAGGAGCGGATTTTCGAGAAACTGGCCAAATTCGACTTCAATTATTGCGTTTTGCCTGCATGTTTCGCGCCTTGTTGTCACGCTTCTGCAGGTTTTGCATCAATATGTTGAGCGACTTGCGCAATTGCTTTTGCTGTTTGCCCGACAGATTTTTCAAGGTTTGTTTTTCGGCCCTTCGAGTCGCTTTGTTGACCTTTTTCAGTATCTGGTGCCCGGCGTCCGTGAGCGAGACGCGGACAATGCGTCCATCTTCATGGCCAGTTGTGCGTTCTACAAAACCCTGCTCCTGCAACCGCATGATGGACTTGGTGATGGTGGGTGGCCGAACGCCCAATGCGTTTGCGATTTCGCCCGAAGTCATCGATTGGTTTGCCGCGATCAAATTGATGATTTGCTCCTGTCCTGCATAGAGCCCGGTATCGAGTAAATGCCGCGCCATATGTGTGCGGGCTTGCCTAGCCACGCCCTGAAGCTGGTTGAGAATGGCCCCGTCGATGGCCGGATCATCATTGGATTTGTTCGATTTTGCCATACGATATCGTAAGCCGGCAAACTGCAGTTTGCAAGGTAATTGCCCTTGCAACCACCATCCTGACACGTCAGACTTGCCAAAAGAGCGGGGGAATGGATGACCGAAAAGGCACTTTGGATTAAGAATCCAATGTCGATGCTGGCACCTGAGAATGTCGATGCGAGTGGAGGCTTGCTGATCAAAAACGGCAAAGTCGCAAGCCATATCGGAACCGGAATGGAACCCGAGGGGAGCTTTGATGTTTTTGACGCGTCCAGCCATGTTGTTTTGCCTGGCTTGATCAACACGCATCACCACTTCTACCAGACTCTGACGCGTGCGCATCCCAATGCCATCAACAAAGAATTGTTTGATTGGCTTACCGCGCTTTACCCGCTTTGGACGCGGCTGACACCGGAAGCACTAAAATTGGCGACAGATGTCGCCCTCGCTGAGTTGATGATGAGTGGCGTGACATGCGCATCCGACCACCATTATGTGTATCCTGATGGTTTGGATGACGCGATGGACATTCAGGCGCAGGTGGCCGGAGACCTGGGCATGCGCATGGTTCTCAATCGCGGTTCAATGAATTTATCGGTTAAGGACGGTGGTTTGCCGCCAGAAAACATTGTCCAGGATGCTGATACGATATTGGCTGATTGCGAACGCGTGATATCAAAGTTCCATTGTTCGGATGAAGGCGCGATGCTGCAGGTCGCATTGGCACCATGTTCCCCGTTTTCGGTTACGCGAGAACTCATGTCAGACACAGCAACACTGGCACGAAGATGCGGCTGTGCCTTGCACACTCATCTGGCTGAGACTGAAGACGAGAACCAATATTGTCTCGATCATTTTGGTTGCCGACCGCTTGATTATCTGGAGGAAACCGGTTGGCTTGGTGATCGCACTTGGCTTGCCCACGGTATCTATTTCAACGACGAAGAGATAGTGCGGCTCGGCAAGGCAGGTGTTGGCGTGTCCCATTGTCCAACCTCAAACATGGTGCTGGCGTCCGGCAATTGTCGTACGCGAGAACTCGAAGCGGCGGGTGTCAAAGTCGGGCTGGGTGTCGATGGCAGCGCTTCATCAGATTCCTCGAATTTGATGGAAGGCGTGCGACACGCCTTGTTGATCAACCGGCTAACCTATGACGCGACGATTTCGCATCATGATGTGTTCCGTTGGGCCACGCGGGGCTCGGCCAATTGTCTGGGCCGCTCGGACATAGGTGACCTCGAACTCGGAAAGCAGGCGGACCTTGCGATGTTTAAATTGGATGAGCTTCGGTTCTCGGGTGCACACGATCCTCTGGCCGCACTGGTGCTGTGTGGTGCGACCAGTGCAGACCGCGTGATGGTTGCGGGCAAATGGACTGTGCAAGATGGCAATCCGGTAGGATTGGATTTGGCCAAGTTGCGCGCTGACCACGGTCAGGCCGCGAAAGCTTTCGCCAACTGAGTTTTGAAGTTTCTCGTTGCCGCACTACTTGCCTGAAACGCAGACAGGAAGAGCGACCATGCGCGAAAGAATTGCCATAATCGGCGCCGGAATGGCCGGTGCGACGGCAGCCAGAATTCTGGCTGACCGCGGTGCCGAAATCGTGCTCTTTGAAAAGTCAGGCGGCACGGGTGGTCGATTGTCAACACGGCGAACCGAGCACGGCGATTTTGACCATGGCGCGCAATATGTAACGGCCAAGAGCGACCAGTTTCGCGCACTGTTGACTGGGCTATCTAATCAGGAAGCCGTTTCATCTTGGAGCCCTGAAGACAAGGACAGGGACAGTCAATGGCATGTTGGTCTGCCCGGGATGAGTGGGTTGGTCAAGCCATTGCTGAAAGGCATCGATGTGAGAAATCGCGAGCGCATTGCACAGATTTTTCGCGAACGTGACACCATCAGATGCGCCAACGAAGAGGGAAATCACGAGCAATTCGACAAAGTAATCGTGGCCATTCCCTCACCGCAGGCCAGTGTACTGCTCAAGCCAGTTGATGCGCTCTTCAATGCGCTTGACCAGATCGTTTACATGCCCTGCTGGACATCGATGTTCGGGTTCGACAATGTGGTCGAAACACTACCCGATTTCGTTCGCGGAGAGGACCATATGGTAATTGCGTGGCTGGCCCGGAACAATACGAAGCCGAAACGTTCCGGTACCGAGTCAATATGTACGCAAGCAGGGGCAACGTGGAGCCGTGACAATCTGGAGATGGATCAGACCGAAGCCGTAACGCTCATGCTGGCAGCGCTGGAAGAGATGGCAGGCCATGCGCTCAAGCCGGTTTTTGCCAAGGCACACAGATGGCGCTACGCCCGCGTTGACAAGCCGTTGGGTGTTCCATTTTTAGCGGACACAGAAAGCCGCATATTCGCCATTGGCGATGGTATGCTCGGCGGACGTGTAGAGGCTGCTTTTACGAGTGCCC
>JAHEJF010000271.1 GCA_024639025.1 Ahrensia sp.
ACATCAATTAAACCATGATCATGCGCCAGTTGTCGCTGGTGAAGCAAATTCAAAACAAAAAACGGGGCCGATGGGCCCCGCTTTGAATTCTGGTATTTGAGAACCAATCAGCGTTTTGAGAACTGGAAGCTGCGGCGCGCTTTAGCACGACCATACTTCTTCCGCTCGACAACGCGGCTGTCCCGTGTGAGGAAACCGCCTGGTTTCAACACGGAACGCAGGCCAGGCTCCATATGTGTCAGCGCCTTGGAAATGCCGTGGCGAACAGCACCAGCTTGGCCAGAAAGACCACCGCCGCTGACTGAAATCACAACGTCATATTGTGTTTCGCGATTTGTTGCCACGAGCGGCTGCTTGATAACCATCTGTAGTACGGGACGTGCAAAATAGGTCGTGAAATCCCGTTCCTTGATCGGTTTTGCTTTTTCCTTCCGCGCCTTTGCACGAACAGACAATTTCTTGGGCTCGCCCTGAACCGTGATCTTGCCAGAACCCGGCTTCAACCACACGCGTGCAACTGCGTCCTTGCGTTTGCCGGTTGCGTAGGCACGACCGTGCTCATCAACTTTTTTCTCATAAACAGGGGCTGCTTCTTCTACTGCAGCTTCGGCGGCAACGCCGGTTGCTGCGCCCAATTCTTCAAGTGAATTAATTTCAGCCATTGTGATCAGCCAGCTTTCTTGTTTTTGGAGTTCATTGCAGCGACATCAAGCACTTCGGCCTGTTGTGCTTCATGCGGATGTTCCGCACCCGCATAAACGCGCAAATTCTTCATTTGACGACGACCAAGAGGCCCGCGAGGGATCATCCGCTCAACTGCCTTTTCTACGACGCGCTCTGGAAAACGACCGTCGAGCAATTGGTCAGCCGTGCGCTCCTTGATGCCGCCGGGATGACCCGTGTGCCAATAGTATTTCTTGTCAGAACGTTTTTTGCCTGTGAAGACAACCTTTTCAGCGTTGATGACAACAACGTTGTCGCCATCATCAACATGGGGTGTGTAAGAGGGTTTGTGCTTGCCGCGGAGGCGGTTCGCAATGATGGAAGCCAAACGCCCGACCACCAGGCCGTCAGCGTCGATTACCACCCACTTTTTCTCCACCTCATAGGGCTTCTGCGAAAATGTGCGCATCAGAGTTTCCTTAATTTCATCCGTCACCGCATTGCAGTTCAGGCTTTTCTTGTTGCTTGGATTGGCTTTCGGCAGAGCCGCATGGCCAAAAATAAACCGCGCCGGAATTTGCCGACGCGTTGGGCGTTCATCTAGCGGGGGATGAAGTGGCTGTCAAGCGGTTTATCGTTTAAGAGATGAATAAAAGTCAGTAAAAACAACAGGTTGATGATGAGGTATTATTTTACCGCATTATTCTGGTGGAATTGAGTAGGTGGCCGTTGCCTGTGATACCAGTACGCCTGTGTCATCAACGATTTGGCAGTCGACGACAGCCAGTCGTTTGCCCAGCTTCAAGATGGTTGAGTGGCAGGACAGGGGACCGGGTTTAGGCTTGTGCATGAAGTTGATGTTCATATTCGTCGTGACCGTGTGCTTGGCCAGACCAATATGGGCAAGGATCACAAAATAGGCACCCAAGTCTGCGAGGGTGAACAAGGTCGGACCCGATACTGTCCCGCCGGGGCGCAAATGCCGGTCGATAGGATCCAGTCGAAGCGTGGCTTTGCCAGGAGACACTTCAAGCAGCGAATAGACCCTGCCATCAACATGAACCTCTGAAAATTCCGCGTCGATGAACCGCTCCAAATCATCAACCGTTAAGATGGGTCGTAATTTGCTCATGGCGCCGGTTCTTTTTTTGAAGTCAGAAACGGGGCAATCAGAAAATAGGCAAAGTAGAAAGCCAGCAATATCTGGATTCTGAGAAGCAGTTGTTCAGCATCGGTTTGCCCGCCATAATAACCCAATCCGTAAAAGCCAGCGAGGCACAGCAAAAACAACAGCCAGACAAGCAGTCGCCGCGTTCTTGAATGCGTATTGGTGATGAATATTGCCAAAAGTGGCACGATCAACATCGCCAAGATCACCAAGCGACTGGCATCTTCACCACCACCTGCACGCATGCCGGCAATGAACGGCAAATTGTACCAGTTCGAAATCGCGTCGGTAGCCTCGTTAGCGGGCGGGCCATCAAACAGAGAGGTGGCCGCCAAAATCGCGATGATAATGGTTGCAACTATACCAAGCACACGCTGTGTCATGCCGCCGCTGTTTTCGTCCAACTGAAAACGGGCTGAGACATTGAATCCGATAAACAGCACAAAGAGCAAAAGCCCAGCCGCACCAATGTTTAAATCCATAAAGGCGATATTTTGGAAAAAATTGCCAACATACTGCTCAAGCAGCGGCGATTGTTCGATCTGGGCATTCATTTGGTCGGTCGGGATCATATGCCCCAGAAACGTAACCGCCTGCATCAGCGCAAACGCAAAAACAAGCAAGATCCACGTCTTGGCAATCGTCCCGCTAAAGCCGCGGCTGGCCAGTGAGAATGCTGCATGCGCATAGAAAAACATGAATACAGATTGGCGAATTGTATCGGCGTTGTTGATCCATTCATAAACTGAACCAATTGCAATCACCCCCAACGCCACTGCATGCAGCAATGACAGGTTTATCGTGCGTGGCGCCACACTTGTATCTGTCGATGCGTTCACGCAAGGTCTCCAATTCCACTTGTGTTCATCTTTGTGACACTGATAGCGTCGGGAACAATCGATTCACAAGGTCTAATTATGTCAGCCAATCCTCAAGCAGCCCAACAAAATGTGTTGTCATTGCACGAGGGGCACGTTTTACACCTGACGCTGAACAACGGCCCCGCCAATGTTCTATCACTTAGCGTAATGGGCGCGCTCAAGGCGGCCATTGAAGAGGCGGCGGCCAACGAAGCGGTGCGCGTGATTGTAATTGGTCATGTCGGCAAGGTGTTTTCGGCTGGCCACGATCTGAAAGAAATGAGCGCGCGCAGGGCTGATGCCGACCAGGGCAGGGCCTTTTTCTCTCAGACATTTGATCTGTGCGCCGAACTGATGCTTGCCATCACCGAGTGCCCCAAGCCTGTTATTGCGGTCGTCAATGGATTGGCGACAGCCGCGGGCTGCCAGCTGGTGGCAACGTGTGATTTGGCAATCTCGACCGACAAGGCCACATTTTGCACGCCCGGCGTCAATATTGGTCTTTTTTGTTCAACACCCATGGTGGCACTCACGCGGGCGGCTCACCGAAAGCAGGCGATGGAGATGTTGCTGACCGGTGAAACAATTGAAGCGGCAGAGGCAAAGGAATATGGCCTGATCAACCGCATCGTGCCTGAAGATTATCTCGACCAGGTCGTGACGAAATATGCCGAAACAATTGCTGCCAAGTCCCCGCTTACCGTCAAGATCGGTAAGCAGGCGTTTTACAAGCAGGCAGAAATGGGTTTGCGCGAAGCCTATGACTACACGGCTCGTGTGATGACTGAAAACATGCTCACTGGTGACGCTTGCGAGGGCATAGAGGCGTTCATGCAAAAGCGTCCGGCCAAATGGAGCGGCAATTAATGGCATTGCAGCAGGAAGTGGACCACGACTTCTACGCCGATTCACTCATTCGCGACGTTCTCACAAGTGTCCGGTCAATTGCGGTCCTCGGTGCATCACCAAATCCAAGCCGTCCAAGCAACGGGGTGACAGGATTTCTGATTAGTCGTGGCTACAAGGTGTTTGCAGTGAACCCCGGTCATGCTGGGAAGATCATTGCAGGTGCGGCAACATTTGCCGAACTGAACGACTTGCCTGAACCCGTTGATATGGTTGATGTGTTCCGTGCGCCGCAGCACTTGCCGTCAATTGTCCAGTCTGTGCTGCGCATGCCGGTTTTGCCGAAAGTGATTTGGACACAATTGAACGTGCGCGATGATGATGCTGCGAGACAGGCCGAGAGTGCCGGACTGACAGTGATCCAGGACCGATGCCCCGCCATTGAAATACCCCGATTGGGCCTTTGAGCGCAATTTCAATCCTGCAACGCGGGGTCGGCGCGCAAAACAATTCTTTGCATCCGCAAGATTGTTAGTGAATAAAGCCAACTGACATTTTTCAGGAGGAGAAGAAAATGGCCCCGC
>JAHEJF010000272.1 GCA_024639025.1 Ahrensia sp.
GCCTTGCAGCAATAACGGCCATGCAGAATGAGCCAGTGATGAGCGTGATACAGATATTCTGGCGGAATAATCTTCATCAGGATCGCTTCTACTTCGTCCGGGGTCTTGGCTGGTGCCAGGCCAATCCGTGTGCCTATGCGCAAGATGTGAGTATCAACCGCCATGGTGGGAATGCCAAACGCCATCGACATGACAACATTGGCGGTCTTGCGACCAACGCCGGGCAGTGTGACAAGTTCCTCGCGTGTCTGCGGCACAATTGAGTCAAAGTCCTCAATCAGTTTCCGGCTCAGCAGGATAACGTTCTTGGCCTTGTTGCGCCAAAGCCCGATTGTGCGGATATAGTCGCCGACTTTCTCTTCACCCAATGCCAGCATTTTTTCGGGCGTGTCAGCAACTCTAAAAAGTTCCCGCGTCGCTCGATTGACACCGGCATCTGTCGCCTGGGCGGACAGCGCCACTGCAACGACCAGTGTGAACGGATTGACATGGGCCAATTCCCCCTTTGGCTCTGGTCTCTGAACGGAGAATCGGCGAAAGATTTCGGTCAATTCTTCCTTGGAATACTTCGTGCGCGGCAGGCGCTTTTTGGCCGGACGAGAGATCTTTGCTCCTTTTGACACAATGGGTGCGTCAATTTTCCCTTTTCGTGTCGTCTTCACGGTCTATATTCTCCCAACATGAGCGCTGCAGATTTTGACATAAGCCCGGACGGCCCAGATGCAAACCCGATTTTTGCAGCCGAACTCAGACCGCACCGTTCCCTGTCGCCGGGCGGCTTTGCCCTGATGATGCTGATCGTTGCGGCTATTTGCATTTCCAATGCGTATTTCTATTACCATTTGGGCGCATGGCCGGTCGCCATTTTCTTCTTTCTTGACGTGGCGCTTCTCTATGTCGCTTTCAAGCTTAGCTACCGTGCTGGCCGGGCGCGCGAAGAAGTGGTGGTGCGGCGGACAGGGCTTGAGGTGCGGAAAATAGCGCCGAACGGGCGTGAACGACAGCATGTCTATAACCCATTCTGGGCAAAGTTTATTGTCGAGCGGCATAGCGAGATCGGCATCACTTCGATGCGGATCATGGGCGAGGGCTATCAGTCCACCATCGGATCGTTTCTCAGTCCTGAAGATCGCGAAAGCTTCGCCAAGGCGTTTTCTGCCGCGCTGGCCAAGGCCAAGCGATAGGCGCAAGAAACGGGTGGCGACACCGTTTGCAACATGGTTCAATCGGACAATCACAGACGAGGTACGCCATGCAAAATTCATCGAGCGCCATGGAAATCGAACTGACCCGGGAGGTCGAACAAGGCAGCGATTATGCAAAGATCGCCAAGGTGGTTTCGCTGATCAGCGAAAACTACCGTGATCAACCCTCCCTTGAGGAATTGGCGTTGAATGTGGGCATGGAGCCCACGGCCTTGCAAAAGCTCTTTACGCGATGGGCCGGTTTGTCACCAAAAGGGTTCCTGCAGGCAGTGACGATTGATCACGCCCGCCGATTGCTGGATGCCGACCTGCCGCTTCTGGACACAGCCTATGAACTCGGTCTATCCGGGCCGAGCCGCTTGCATGATCTGTTTGTCACACATGAAGCCATGTCGCCGGGCGAGAGAAAATCAGGCGGTTCTGGCCTGACAATCCGCTACGGATTTCATCTCTCCCCCTTTGGCCAGGCACTGATCATGGTGACACAACGCGGGCTTGCCGGTCTGGCATTTTGTGATGCTGGTGATGAGCGCGCCGCGCTTGAAGACATGACCAGCCGGTGGAAGCAGGCGCGCTATGAGGAAGACCTCGGCGCTACAGCACCCTATGCCAAACGGATCTTTGACCCGGCACAGTGGCGTGCCGATCAACCCTTGCGGATTGTGCTGATTGGTACGGATTTCCAGGTCAATGTCTGGGAGGCGCTGCTGAAAATTCCCATGGGGCGCGCGCTGCCCTATAGCCAGATTGCCCAGGACATCGGCCGGCCCAAGGCATCGCGTGCGGTCGGTGCTGCGGTGGGTGCCAATCCGATTTCCTTTGTGGTTCCCTGTCATCGGGCAATGGGCAAATCCGGTGCCCTGACCGGCTATCACTGGGGACTGACCCGCAAGCGCGCCATGCTTGGATGGGAAGCGGGGCAGATGGGTGGCTAAGCCCAGTTGCTACGCCGACGTCATCAAACGATAGCCTGCATAACCAAAAACCGTAGCGAGCGTGCCTTCGATCCATCGGCGCGCCCTGCGATAGGTCGCCATTGCCGCCTTGCTTGCAAACAAGCTGGCATAGGTGAAGTGAATGATATTGGTAATGAGCAGGCAGCCCAGCAATGTGACCACCAGAACAGGAATACTCGCGCTTTCGCCCTGTGAAATCGTGATCACCGCAGCCCAACCCAATATGGCCTTTGGATTGGTCAAGTGAAGCAGCAATCCGCGACGATAAAGATCGCCGCTGGCTCTAACGGCAGCTGATTGGTCCAACTTGTTTGCCTTGCTCATTGCCAGTCGAAGCGACTTATAAGCCATCCACAAGAGATATATCCCGCCGATAATCTTTAAAATGATGACGCCCTGCGCATAGGTGGTTATCCATGCCGACAAGCCCAATCCGGCCATAAGTGCCCAACTGGCAGCGCCCGACATGCAACCGGCAGTAAACAGAAAACCTGCACTGCGGCCCTGGCGCATGGAAATGCCCATAATCGCCATCGCGGTCGGGCCCGGTGCCAAGGCAACAATACTAAGCGTCGCATAAGCCAGGAGAATATTTGGCCAGGAATCCATAATTTCGATCAGCATCAAATCTCCAAATCAAACACCACCAAGCCATCCCGACCTTCGCGGCAAAGGCTGACAAGCTTGGCTCCGGCCTGCCGGTGCTCCTCGTCGACGAGATAGGCATCGCGCACGGCTTCGTCAGAAAAACGAATAATGAAACCGTCCAGATATTCTTTGTGAAGACCCTCGGGACTGACATTCTTGCCGTTGCGAAAATTCGAGGCGCCATCAATGCGATCGGTGATCGCGGCCAGCATTGCCATTACATCGGCGACCTGAGCATCGGTTGCACTATCGGCGCGCCGAAAGAAGACACAGTGTTCAAGTGCCATCAATGGGCTCCCGACATGTCGCCGAGCACTTCCTTGTTGGCCACAGTTGAATCGGCATTCAGGTCGTAGACAATCGGTACGCCGGTGCCCAGATTGAGCTTCAAAATACTTTCCTTGGTCATCCGGTCCAGCACCATGATCAGCGAACGAAGCGAATTGCCATGCGCGGCAACAAGCACGATTTCACCGCGCAGAACACGTGGCAGAATCTCATTCATGTAATAGGGCCAGACCCGCGCGCCGGTATCGCGCAGGCTTTCGCCTTCGTCACCAGGCGGCGGTGTATCATAGGAGCGACGCCAGATGTGGACTTGTTCTTCGCCCCATTTTTCGCGCGCATCATCCTTGTTCAAACCGGCAAGGTCACCATAATTGCGCTCATTAAGCGCTTGGTCATGGATGGTCTCGAGATCGGACTGGCCAACGCCGTCAAGAATCATCTGGCAGGTTTTTTCTGCGCGTTGAAGCACCGAAGTGAAAGCAATATCAAACTTGAAACCCTTCTCGGCCAGAACACGCCCCGCTTCAATGGCCTCCGCTACACCCTGCTCGGTCAGATCGGGATCCTTCCAGCCGGTGAACAGATTGAGCTTGTTCCATTCGCTTTGACCATGACGCACAAGCACAAGTTTACCTGACATTTCACATACTCCGTTGCATTTGATTTAGTCGTTGATGCCAAGCACATCACGCATTGAATAAAGACCGGGCTTCTGGGCGTTGGTCCAGACAGCGGCGTTGACTGCGCCGCGAGCAAAAATTCCGCGATCTTCGGCCCGGTGAGACAGGGTGATGCTCTCGCCCTGACCAGCAAACATGACCGAATGTTCGCCTACAACCGATCCGCCACGCAGGGCAGCAAATCCGATCGTGCCGTCCTGACGCTCGCCAGTGATGCCGTCGCGTCCACGCACGGCGCTTTCCGCCAGATCGATGTTGCGACCTTCTGCCGCCGCATTACCCAAGAGCAGTGCGGTGCCCGACGGTGCATCGATTTTGTGCT
>JAHEJF010000273.1 GCA_024639025.1 Ahrensia sp.
TCAGATTGCATGATGGACCCGTGGTATTCGCTCGGCAAAGCCGACATGCTGGACGTTGCCTTTATGGGTCTTCATGTCGGACAATTATCAAGCAGGGCCGATATGGCTTGGTGTTTTGATGCTGTGACGCAAAATTCGGCGGAAATAATGCGTCTCGATGGTTACGGCCTTGCCAAGGGCAACAATGCCAGTTTCGTCGTGCTGCAAGCGACCGACAAGATTGAGGCCATCCGCCTGCGTGCGCATTGCCTGGCCGTGGTGCGAAACGGAAAACTGATAGCGCGGTCAGAGCCGGTTACACACAGCCTGACAAGAGACGGCGTATCTCGCACACTTGATGAGGCACGCATCTCCGGGCAGTCCGGTTGACCTGGTCTCAGTCGCCAATCGCTTAGCGGCCTCCAGCTCTTCCATCGCTTGATTGTGTCTTAGCGAATGGCTGACCGCACATACCAGCGGCGATCTAATCCACAGCAGACGCGACATTGCCATTGTCGGCGCAATCGGTTGTGTTATCGTGACGTAATACTTCGCGGAAATGCGAAAACCGCTCGCCTGAGAACCGCCGCCTAATATCGAATTCGCGGGCTTGGGACACCAAAAAAATCACGCAGAGGAGACCACCATGTCCAGTCTAATTACTATTAAGCGTAGACAGTTTTTAAGCGGTGCCGCCGCAACTGCGGCATTTGCTGTCCTTCACCCGTTCTCTGCCAATGCGTCCGCCAATCAGGCCCATTTGCGTCTGATGGAAACCACCGATTTGCATGTCCATGTCTTTCCCTATGACTATTATGGCGACCGACCCACAGACACGGTGGGCTTGGCGCGCACCGCATCAATCATCAAGGAAATTCGGGCTGAGTCCACCAATGCGATGTTGATTGACAATGGAGACTTTTTGCAGGGCAACCCGATGGGCGACTACATTGCCTATGAGCGCGGGATGAAGGAAGGCGACATGCATCCCATCATCAAGGCCATGAATACGCTTGGCTACGAAGCTTCTACCCTCGGCAATCACGAGTTTAACTACGGTTTGGACTTCTTGATGAAGTCGCTGGCTGGTGCTGATTTTCCAGTTGTTTCGGCCAATATAGCCAAAGAGCTCGGCGCAACACCGCGCGACGACAAGACATTGCTCAAGCCCTATGTAATCCTGGACAGGATGATCACCGACGGAGCGGGCAATGAGCACGCCATCAAGATCGGATTGATCGGCTTCGTGCCTCCACAAGTGATGAACTGGGACAGAAAACACCTTGAGGGCAATGTCCAGGCCCGTGACATCGTCCAGTCCGCCGAGGCCTATGTACCGGAGATGAAGGAGGCAGGTGCAGATGTCATCATCGCGCTGTCGCATTCTGGTATTGGTCCTGCAGAGCACACTGACGGCATGGAGAATGCTTCTGTTCCCTTGGCGCGGGTCGATGGCATCGATGCGCTGATGACCGGCCACAATCATCTGGTCTTCCCGAGCGAAAAGTTCAGCGGCATTGATGGAGTGGATGTTGCATCGGGTACGATCCATGACAAACCGGCGGCCATGGGCGGTTTCTGGGGCTCACATTTGGGCCTTATTGATCTGATGTTGGAAAAGGATGGCGACACTTGGGTTATCTTGAACAGCAGTACGGAAGCCCGCCCGATTTCCAAGCGAGGCGAAGATCGCAAAGTCACAGCGCTTGTTGAGAGCCAGGAAGAGGTTTTGGCCAGCGTCCAAAAGGAGCATGACGAAACTCTTGCCTATGTACGCCGCTCAGTGGGCAAGACCGATGCGCCTCTGCACTCCTATTTTGCGCTGGTTGCGGATGATCCGTCCGTGCAGATCGTCAGTCAGGCCCAGCAATGGTATATCGCGGACATGATGAAGGGCACCCAGTGGGAGGATTTGCCGATACTGTCAGCGGCAGCACCGTTCAAAGCTGGCGGGAGAGGTGGCCCTGACTATTACACCGACGTCGCAAAGGGAGATGTGGCAATCAAGAATGTTGCCGATCTGTATCTGTATCCAAACACTGTCAGGGCTGTGGAGATCTCGGGCGCACAGGTGAAAGACTGGCTTGAGCGTTCAGCCGGCATGTTCAATCAAATCGAGATGGGCAAGTCAGATCAGGAATTGCTGAACAATGCATTTCCGTCCTACAACTTCGACATCATCGATGGCGTTACCTATGAGATCGATCTCAGCCAGCCATCCAAGTTTGATCCCAAGGGCGAATTGATCAACCCCGATGCCAACCGGATCGTTGACCTGAAGTTCAACGGTGAGCCAATTGACCCCGATGCCCGCTTTGTGGTCGCAACCAACAATTACCGGGCCGGCGGTGGCGGCAAGTTCCCCGGCGCTCTTGGCGACACCATCATCTTCGAGGGCCCGGACACCAATCGCGATGTCATCGTGCGCTACATTGTGGAACGAGGAACGATTAATCCTTCTGCGGATTCCAATTGGTCATTCAAGGAGTTGCCCGAAACATCCGTTGTGTTCGACACGGGACCAAAGGCAAAAAGCTATGCTTCAGAGATTAAGGGATTGAACATTGAGGAAGCAGGTGAGGGACCTGATGGATTTGCGCGTTTCCGCATCAGCTTCTAGATTGTTTGCAAGGCCGGTCATCATGATCGGCCTTGCGCATTTTTCTTCATGTAACACTGGCGCTGCTTGAATCAAACTTGAACCATATGCCGATAAATATCTGATATTGATCACCTTTATGATCGGCTCCATGTTCGCATTGTCGTGCCCAGTCATTGGTGATGGATCTGATCGAAGATGAAAATGACCGGCGTATCCTTGTCTTAAACGGCCTCAAAAATTCGGCTGGCCTCGCGCATCCGCCTGGACACATATTGTGTCAACGCCCTGATCTTTGCCGAGGTTCGAACGTCGGGATGTGCGAGCACCCACACTGATGTTTCCAACTCCCCAAGAGTATCTGACAGCCGGATCAGACGGTCATCCTTTTCCCCCAGACAGATCGGTAAAACAGAGATACCTGCACCCGCGGCAATACAGCGACGCAGTGCCGGAAAACTGTCAGCCGTCATCTTTACAGCATGCTTGGGAACGTTCTTGTCCATCCATTCTTTGGGGGGAGCACTGGCGATGGCTTCACCCATTCCGATCCATGAATGGGCCTTGAGTTGCTCCGGCGTTGCGGCCTGATTGTAGAGTTGCGCCATGCTTGCGGGGCCGTAAATTGCAAAAGCCAACGCCGATACGCGCTGCCCCACCAAGTGTTCCGGTGGGTTCCGGGAAGCGCGGATGGCGATGTCGGCATCCTGCGCGCCGAGATTGAGCCGACTGGTAGTGACGGCGACATCCAGCGTTATGGCGGGATTAGCGGCGCAGAATTCTGAAAATATGTCGGCGAGGATCACTTCCATGAATGTGTCTGTTGTGGTCACGGTCAGCCGACCTGCAAGCCTGAGATCCCGGCCGGTAATGTTTCGATCGATTTCGAATATTTGCTCCTGTATGGAACGCGCTGTTTTGATGATCGCTTCACACTCGGCCGTGGGTGCATAGCCAGTCGACAGCCGGTCAAACAGGCGAATGCCGCGCTCTTCCTCAAATTTTGATATTCGACGCAGGACGGTGCTGCCGTTCACACCAAGCCGTTCAGCCGCTGCAACGGCCGATCCGCCGTCTGCCACAGCGATCAAGTATCGAAAAATGTCCCAATCAGTGCTCTGCATTGCTGCAGAGTGTGGCTGCAAAAATTGATATTGTCGAGCAAAATTGCGGAGCGTAATCTCGTTGGAAAGGTAACGTATTGAACATGGTGGAAGGAAATGACGATGAAGAAAGAGATTATTGTGGGACTTTTGTTTGCTCTTGGTTCAACAGGCGTTGCTTTGAGCGCGGATGATCCCATCGCGACGCGCAAGGCCATGATGCAGAACGTGGGCGCTGCTGCAAAAGCAGGAGGCCAAATGCTCAAAGGCGAGACCGAGTTCAATGCGGTGGCTGCCGAACTGTTGTTGCGCACCATGAATACGGCTTCACTCGGAATTGGCGAACTGTATCCCGAAGGTTCCGAGGAAGGCGGAAAAACGACGGCATCTCCGAAGATCTGGGAA
>JAHEJF010000274.1 GCA_024639025.1 Ahrensia sp.
ACAAAAAACCCGGCGGCTCTGTTGAGCTACCGGGTTCTCTTCTTCTGGAGGTCCTAGCTGGATTTCTGGCTGTCGAGCCATTCATCCATATAGGCAATGAGCCAAGCGTCCATGGGGGCAGTTTGGGGCACATGCGCTGTGGTAACGCGTTCGCTCATCGAATTTTGCTCAACCGGCGTATAAGCGGACGCCGTTGCCTCATGGTTCCAAGCGCATTGTGCGAAAGAACCAGAAGTCGCTGCCAGAACGAACACGGCAGCTAAGCCAAAGGGTTTCATCTGCATGATGGTCTCCTTCTAATGTTCCTATTGGAACAATGGAAGGGTACCGGAAGAGTGGCTTTTGGCAAGGAAAAATTAACGGCAAACGCACTGAAACTATTTCGTTACCGAAATGAATTGAAGTTATTTCAGGGGTGTAACTGTGTATCCGGCATCTTGATACAGTTTGGCCAAGCCTTCTTCGCCCGGCAGATGGAGCGCGCCGACCGCAATAAAGGCATTTCCCTGCTCAACCAAGGGCAGAGACCGGTCAAACATGTTCCTATTTCGGGTGTTGACCATGGTTTCTTCGAATTCCGCATAGCCTGCTGCCGCATCGGGAGTGGAATCGCCAAGTTGCGAAGATATGGTACGCAATAGCGGCCAGACTGTGCCAATTTTTCCTTCTGTATACAGAACAATCATGGTTTCCAGCACGTCATCTACCTGATCACCGAGTGCTATGGTGTCAACCAGACCCTGGACATGAAATTTCATTGGAAGTGAAGCCAGGGCGTTGAACTGTTCGATCAATGTTTCCAACCCTACCAGGGTTTTTCCCTGTGCTTCGGCGTTTTGAGCAAGCGCCAGATCCAAAAAGGGTGCACCGGCCTGTTTGCGGGTGAATTCGCATTCGGGCAAAGCCAACATGCCGGACAGGAGCCACGGCTTCATGCGGTCAATGAGGGCCAATTGTAAGCCGCGCTCAGCGAGGCCTTCAGCCAGCACTTGTTTGGACTCATCATCAAGATAATTTGACAGCCGATCATCACCCAAAAACATGGTCAATTCGGGCGTGGATATCAGTGTGATCTGCGCTTGGGCGGGGTCAAGTATCTCTGTGCTTTCAATGGCCACAATCTCGCTGTTGTCAAACGCTTTCTGTGCCATGGAAGGCATTGAAACAACGCGCGGATCGGTCATGTGCATGGTACCAAACAGGTAGGATGGTTCGCGCCCAGCCTTCTCCAGCTTGAACAATATGTTTTGGCCAAATGCAACTTCTGCCGCCTTTGCCTCAATGTTTTTCAGAGTCTCGGGATCGGTGCGTGCCATCTCAGCCAGTAGGTTTTTACCACCGCAGGAGGGGCCGTTTGCCTGATCTTGAGCGCGGGATTGTGCCATCATGATCAGCATCATGGTCACAGCTATGACCACAATGTGCAGCACCCCCAATGCGTACAGGGCTGTAGCCGCGGCGACTTCAGCGACCGAAGCCGCTTTGGATTGCTGATCTTTCATGGATGTCACAATACCATAAAATTGGAAGCATTTGGTTAAAACAAACTACAAAATCCAAGTCAGTCCACATTTAGACCCGTCAGCCTTTGATGGAATCGCGGTGCCCGGATTTATCCAATATTATCAATGCCCAAATCCGCGCCAGCATTTCAGTTGAAGACTGAAACGCTCTAAGCGCGCGGATGCGCAGCGTTGTAGGCATCAAGCAGGTGTTTGGTATCGACAGCGGTGTAGGCTTGCGTGGTCGAAAGGCTGGCATGTCCAAGCAATTCTTGAATGGTGCGCAAATCGCCTCCGGAAGCCAGAAGATGTGTTGCAAAGGAGTGGCGTAGTGCATGCGGTGTAGCACTGTCGGGTAAACCCAATGCACTACGCATTTTGCGCATATCGCGCTGAAGAACGGCTGGTTGCAAGGCCCCACCACGTACGCCGCGAAACATCGGTGCTCCCTCATGCAATTGATAGGGGCAGAGCTGACGATAGGTCGCCACAGCTTCAAACACCACGGGCATGATGGGAACAAGGCGCGTCTTATTGCCTTTTCCTTTGATGGTAAGAGATTTTGCCTCAACGTCGGTCAACGATCTTCCATCAATTGCCAACGCCTCACCCAACCGCAATCCACATCCATAAAGAAGGGTCAAGATGGCGATGTTGCGCGCCCGTACCCACGGCTCTTCGACCAATTGTTCTTCGGCTGACACCACTTTGAGCGCATCTTTGGCTGTGAGCGGCTTTGGCAGCGACTTTGGCTGTTTCGGCGCCCGCATTGCGTTGGCGGCAGTGGCGTTGACCAACCCCTTTTTCTCCAGGTGGCCCAAGAAAGACCGGACGCCGCCTAGGCCGCGTCCGAGCGTCCGAGCGCCAGCACCATCATTGCGGCGGCGCGTCAGATAAGCACGCAGGTCCATTGGCTTGAGATTTGCAATGGACTTGACGGTTGCTGGCCCGCCTCTGTGCTCGGATATGAAGAATAGGAACTGCCGGCTGTCGCGCTCATATGCCTCGATCGTATGGGGCGAGAGGCGCCGCTCCTGCTCGAGGGTCTTTAACCATGCGCAGCGCAGCGCCAGTAATTTTGGTTCCGCAGGAAACAGGTCCTGTTTGTTGGTTTGAGCATCCATGGTTCCAGTTTATTGTTGGATGGTTACAGCTTCGTTGCCTTCAGCGCCGAAACCGATTATCGGATCGACATGAAAAGCAACAATCTTGAAAATCCGGTTTTGATGGGGGTGATTGGAGCAGCCCACGGCATCAAGGGGCAGTGCCGTGTGAAAAGCTACTCAGGTGATCCTCTGGCTTTGGGCGACTACGGAACGCTGTTCAGTGCAGATGGACGCCATTTTGACATCAAAGAGCTTCGCCAAAGCAAAAATGTTGTGATTGTAACTTTTAAACAGGTCAAAGATCGCAACATGGCCGAGGCGCTCAATGGTACCGAGCTTTTCATTGAGCGTTCCCAATTGCCCGATGATGCGCTGGATGAGGATGAGTTTTACATCGAGGATCTCGTGGGCATGGATGTGCTCGATGACATCGGCATAAAAATTGGCATTGTGGCCGGCATGCATAATTTTGGTGCCGGCGACATGATCGAGGTGGCGATGTTGGAGCAAAACGGCGACGTAACAGCAAAAACAGAACTGTTCCCGTTCACCAAGCGGGTGGTGCCGAATATTGATTTTGAGAATTGGGCGATAACACTTGTGGCACCAGAAGAGATTATCGTTGCGCCTGAGGGTTCCAAGGAACGGATCAATGATCCCGATCATGTTGAGGACGGGTCATGAGTTTCCACGCATCTGTTTTAACGCTGTATCCAGACATGTTTCCAGGTACGTTGGACCAGTCTCTGGCGGGTCGCGCGCTGGAGAACGGAGTGTGGAAGCTGGACGTTACACAAATTCGAGACTTTGCATCGGGCAAGCACAAGAATGTCGATGACACGCCAGCGGGAGGCGGAGCGGGCATGGTTCTTCGGGCCGACGTGTTGGGGCGTGCCATTGATGCTGTGTCGCCTGCCGATGATCCCCGGCCACGGCTATTGATGAGCCCACGCGGCAAACCACTGGACCAGGAACGCGTGCGAGCGCTTACCGATGGGCCGGGTGTGGTGATCGTGTGTGGTCGTTTTGAAGGCGTGGATCAGCGGGTTATCGACCAAAGACAATTGGAGGAAGTATCGATTGGCGATTACATCCTGTCCGGTGGTGAAGTTGCCGCACAGGTCGTGTTGGATGCGATCATCCGCTTGCTACCGGGCGTGATGGGCAATGACACATCGGGTGAATCTGAGAGCTTTGAAACCGGACTTCTGGAGCATCCGCACTATACCCGACCTGCCGAATGGGAGGGCCATTCCATTCCTGACGTTTTGGTGTCGGGCAATCACGGCAAGATTGAACAGTGGCGGCGGGATCAGGCCGAAAAGCTGACAAAGCAGCGGCGACCGGACTTAATCGCAGCGCTGGACAAGAAAAAACAGTCTTAGCAGGTGACAAAGCTGCAAAGCTGATGTATGCGAGCGCTCGAATTTGGACAAAGATCCAAAGAAATATGTTGTCAAAAGCAATTACGAGCA
>JAHEJF010000275.1 GCA_024639025.1 Ahrensia sp.
TGTCGGCTGAAGAAAGGGGATGGGAAATCCTGGCCAGGCGCGGCCGGGTTGGCGCCAATGACGAGGTTTTTATTGAGTTTGCCCACAAATCAAGGCTGCTCGGCATGCCAAAGCAGATTATAGCCCGGATAACCGACGAAGGCGAAACGACCTTCCTGGACCTGCGCTCTCAGTCGCAATTCATCAGCCATGACCTGGGTTCCAACGCTGCTACGATCCGCGAATTCATCGCGGATATCGATTTCAATCTTGTTGGGCAAATCGTTCGATAGCGTTTTTGAGCAACTGTCCGAAGCGCTAATGCGTCACTTGGCGCTGAATTTCTCCTGAAAGTCGGCGTGTAGCCAATGCATCAAGCGGCGCTGGTTCTACAGTGCAAAGTAATCCGCAGTCAGCGATGGCGGCCCTTCGCAAGAGGCCCGACCTTGTGCGATTAGGTCTTCCAAATGGGCGAAAACCGACAGGCCAGCTGCGCCGTGCAGTCTTGCATCCGTATCACGGTATATTCCCTTGACCATTTGCGGAATGGTGCGATCGCCTTTCTTCAGGCGTTCCACGACTGCGCGTTCCCGCATCTTGCGATGTGCCTTAAGTCCACGCAAAAAGGGTGCGATATGGCTGATTTCACCACCATGCCCCGGCAGATACAATGCGTCTTCGCGTGCCAGCATCTTGTCCAGTGAGGCCATGTAAGCGCTCATGGAGCCATCTGGCGGTGCCACAATTGTGGTTGACCACGCCATGACATGGTCGCCTGAAAACAGCGTGTCGGTACCAGAAAGGGAAAAGGCAAGGTGGTTCGCCGTGTGGCCAGGGGTGGAGACGGCCTGAATTGACCAGCCATCGCCATCAACCGTGTCCTGGTCCCCAAGCACCTGATCCGGTGCATAGTCGCGATCAGCCGCCGCATCCAATGCATTGACTTCGTCCAAATGCAACGCGCGCGCCGCATGGTGCGGAGCGGCACCTACAATCTTCGCCTCTGTATGTTGTTTAAGGACTGCAGCCAGCGGCGAGTGGTCCGCATGTGTATGCGTAATGAATATGTGGCTGACCGGGCGATCACCGATGGCTTGAAGCAAATAGTTCAGATGCACTGCATCGACGGGTCCCGGGTCAATCACGGCCAAACTATCCTTGCCAACAATGTAGGAATTTGTTCCCTTGAAGGTGAAGGGCCCTTGATTTTCACAGGTCAGCCGCACGATTCCCGGCGCTACAGGTGTCGCCTGGCCGTGATTGGGCTCAAAAACGCTGTCAAACAGTTGCGACTTTGCCATTTTGATGAGGGAACTTGACCTTTGTGGTATTGCTGACGTTGTCTCAGAAAGATATAGCCTTGTACGCACGTGTATCAAAACACGCAAACCAACAACGTTTTCATGAATGGAAGACAGGAACAGAAGATGGCTTTACTAAATTCCACCCAGGCACTGGTATATCGGGCGCTACCGCAGGAAAACGCAATGCGGATCGTGTTTTACATCTTGCTCGCACTCGCAGGCTCGATGCTGATAACCATCGCAGGACAAATCAAGGTGCCTTTCTATCCTGTTCCAGCAACACTGCAAACGCTGGCGATCTTTGCATTGTCGGCCGCTTATGGTCGCAAGCTGGCTGTCGCCACACTGCTGCTCTATCTGGGTCAGGGCGCTTTGGGCTTCCCGGTTTTCACCGGCGGTGCCGGTCTGGCCTACATGGCAGGTCCCACAGGCGGGTATCTTTTAGGCTTTCTGATTGCTTCCTACATCATCGGTTCGGCAGCTGATCGCGGTTGGGGAAACAATCCCATGAAACTGTTTGGCGCGATGCTTGTCGCCGAATTTGTCATTCTGTTGCTCGGATATCTGCACTTGGTCAATCTGTTCGGTTTTGAAAAAGCTTGGGTCTATGGCGTGGGACTGTTCATCGTGACCGATCTGGTCAAAGCGGCGCTTGCCTCAGCGATTGTGCCCGCGGTAACAGCGCTGTTTACGCGAAAATAGTTTTTGCAACCCAGCAAATACATTTAAACCGCGCCTCGTGCGCGGTTTTTTTTGTCGCTTTTTGGAGTACTCAGCCAACAATAAAAGCGCTGACGCCAAGTTAATTATTGACTATTGGAGGGCAATCGAGGTCCGCGAATCCATTTAAGTGTAACCGGCACTGAAACACCGCATTGACGAGAGACGCTTCATCGCATTCAATTGCGTTAAAAGGAGCCCAAATGTCAGACGCAATAAGTTTCAAATTGAACGGGCAATCGGTTGAATTAGCGGTTCGCCCTGATACGACTGTGCTTGATTTGCTACGCGATCAACTTGGCGCCAGGGGCACCAAGGAGGGCTGCGCTGAAGGAGACTGCGGCGCTTGTTCGGTATTGCTCAAGCGCGGCGGCATTAATGGTGGTAAGTTCAATGCGGCCAACGCCTGTATTATGACCGCGGCCCAGATTGATGACGCAGAACTGGTCACTGTTGAAGGATTGGCGCACAATGGTTCGTTAAGCGCGCTGCAGCAAGCCATGGCCGAAAACGGCTCAACGCAATGTGGTTTCTGCACACCCGGGATTGTTGTCGCACTTGAAGGATTGTTGCTGAATAAACCTGCACCAACTGAAGATGAAATCCATGATGCATTGGCCGGCAATTTGTGCCGCTGCACGGGATACCGCCCGATAGTCGAAGCAGCAAAAAAAGCGGCCTCCCATTCCGCCAATGTAGATGACACGCCAATCATGCCGGTAGAAATTGCGGCCAAAACTGTAAGCGGCGGTACATCGTATTATCCCAATAATTTGAATGAATTGGTCCAACTGCTTGAATCAAACCCTGAGGCCACCATTCTTGCCGGTGGCACAGATTTGGGTGTGCATCGTGCAGCCTACGAAACCGACTGGGACAGCATCATTTCAACGGCGCACGTCAAGGAGCTGCGCGTCATTGAGGAAACTGAATCATCGTGGACATTTGGCGCTGCTGTCACATGGGCTGAAGTGCTCGATCGCGTGGCGGATGACTTGCCAAGTTTTGCCACACTCATACGCCGCTTTGGATCAACCCAGATCAGGTCCATGGGCACAATAGGTGGCAATATTGGCACTGCCAGTCCCATTGGTGACGGACCACCTTCGTTGATTGCCCTGGGTAGCACGATCACCATGGCTTCAGCGACTGGCGGCACCGTCAGCATGCCACTGGAAGAGTTTTTCCTCGACTATCGCAAGACGGCGATGCCGAATAAGGGTGTGATCGTTTCAATCACAGTGCCGCGCATAAAATCTGATGAGGTTTTCAGAACCTACAAGATTTCCAAGCGCTACGATCAGGATATCTCCACCGTGTGTGGGGCCTACTGGCTGAAATTGGATGGTGACAAGATTACGGATCTGCGCATCGCTTATGGCGGCATGGCCGCGATTCCAAAACGAGCTTCGAATGTCGAGGCGGCCCTGCAAGGTAATTTGCTTGATGAAGAGCATGTTCAAGCCGCTGCCAAGGCGATGGCAACCGATTTTCAACCGCTCACCGATTTGCGCGGCACGTCGCACTATCGCAACAAAATTGCAGCTGGGCTGCTGACTCGATTGATGCACGATGTGCGTGGTGAGAGCGTGGAGGTGATGAGCCTATGAATGAGCATCTAAAAACAGGCGCACTACAACGCACCCAGGTAGGAAAGGGGATCGCCCACGACAGTGCCAAAAAGCATGTGTCCGGTGAGGCGGTTTACATTGATGACATGCCCGAACTGCCGTGCACGTTGCATGCTGCATTGGTTACATCGCCAGTCGCCCACGGACGCTTGAAATCCATTGATGCTTCTGCTGCCCTGGCCATGGAAGGGGTTGTGGCGTTCGTCAGTGCAAACGACGTGCCGGGCCACAATGATATTGCACCCATACTGTCGGGCGAAGAGTTGTTTGCTTCCCAGAACCTCGAATATCTTGGCCATCCAATTGGCTGTATTGCGGCTGAGACACTGGAGCAGGCGATCAAGGCCGCAAAAGCCGTTATTGTTGACTTTGAAGAACTGGAGCCGGTTCTTGACATTGAAGCGGCGCACAAAAAACAGTCCTATGCCATTGCGCCGCAATCCTT
>JAHEJF010000276.1 GCA_024639025.1 Ahrensia sp.
TGGCTGACAAGCCGTTGAAATCAGGCACATTCAAAGATGCTGACAGTGCGCACCGGGGCAGGGGCAATGCGCAAATTTTGCAAACGGCCAGTGGTCCGGTTTTGCGCCTGACAGAATTCGAAGTGACAAACGGTCCTGATCTCGAAGTCTGGCTGGTCAAAGCACCCGCGCCTGAAACATCGGCCGATGTCAAAGCCTCTGAATGGGTTTCGCTGGGCCAGTTGAAGGGCAATATCGGCGATCAAACCTATCAAATTCCTGCCAGCACCGACATTGATGCCTACGGTTCAGTCGTAATCTGGTGTGAACAGTTTGGCGTGTTGTTTTCGCCAGCCAGCTTGACGGGAGAGGGCGCATGAACAGCACCACAATTACCAATCCGGCCAATGAAGCACATTTCGCCACGCTCGAGCCGGTTCAGGGCACGATTACAGTGAGTGTGGGTGACGATGTGCTGTGCAGAACCGAAAATGCCATTCTGCTTTCGGAAACATCGCCACGCGGGAAATATCCCTCCGTGCTCTACTTTCCCAAGGCCGATATCTCTGATTCCTTGCAATTGGTTGCAGGCCGCACATCGCATTGTCCGCTCAAGGGCGATGCCTCATATTACAGCTTTCAGGGAGAGGAAGTGAGTTGGATCTACGACAGGCCATTGCCCAATGCGCCGATGCTCGCTGACTATGTCGGATTTTACAGCGACAAAGTGAACATCAAGAAGGGCTAAGTGCCTTGCAATTCTGCGTGCTCAGCGCCATAAGCAGGTGAGCATTTGCCAATGGATGACCCATGAAAGACTTCTTTATTCAATTCTTCACCTGGTGGAATGGCCAAACGCTTGGCACACGGCTTTGGACTTGGCGCACCGGAACCAAGGTGGGCGAAGATGAAATGGGAAACATCTATTACGAAGGTGGCAAGGATACGGACGGGTTCACCCGCCGATGGGTAATCTATGCGGGCCAGTCTGAAGGATCGGCCGTGGGTGCTGGTTGGCATGGCTGGTTGCACCATCGGGTTGATACGCCGCCATCGCAAGAAGAGTACACAAACCGCGAGTGGCAAAAGCCACATCAGGAGAACCTGACCGGCACACCTGGCGCCTATCGGCCAAAGGGCTCCATGCTCAATCCTGAGCAAAGACCGGAAGTGACTGGCGATTACGACGCTTGGACACCTGGCAGCTAGAGCGTTTAAGTCTTCAGTTGAAACGCTGTCGCGGAATTGGGCATTGAAAATATTGGATAAATCCAGGTTCTGCGATTCCATCAAAAGTTGACAGAGTCTAGGTTTCGGTTTTCTTCCATCAATGGGGTTGCAGCGTTTGGTGTATGGTTAACCGATTGTTACCCAGTTTTCGCCATAACAGCTGTATAAGACCCATCAAAGATGAAATTGGTTGAGAATCACATGTCCACGCGAGCGCTTCGTTACTCCAAAGCAGGGATAATTGTGGCCGCATGTTTTCTGCTTTTCACATTGCCGCCGGCGGCGTTGGCTCAGTCGGAAAAAACGGCAAATCCCGTGGCCCAATTCTCCGGAATCGACAAGATCACCGGCAAGATCATCAAATTCGATGTGTACATCGATGAAACCGTACAATTTGGCGCACTGCAGATTACACCGCGCGTCTGCTATTCCCGGGCCGACAATGCGGCGCCTGGATCAAACACATTTGTCGAGGTCGAAGAGATCACACTGGATCGAAAGATCAGACGCATTTTTACCGGGTGGATGTTCGCAGACAGCCCTGGTCTCAACGCGGTTGAGCATCCGGTTTACGATGTCTGGCTGGCGTCGTGCAAAGCATCGTCAGATGTGCCCGCGCCTGAAAGTTGAGAGCACTGCTAATCAAACTGCGCTTCGCCGATCAGCGCGACCTGCAGCATTTTCTCATAAGCATCACGCGGCACATCTGTGGTGCCAAATTGCGTAAGGTGCTCAGTATTGAACTGGGTATCGAGCAGCACAAAACCGCGCTCCTTTAATCTCTCGACAAGATGTACCAGCGCTACTTTTGAAGCATTGCTGCGGCGGCTGAACATGCTTTCGCCGAAAAATGCGCGCCCCAGCGAGACGCCATAAAGCCCGCCGACCAATTGGTCTTCCTCCCAAACTTCCACCGAATGGGCATGACCCAGATCATGAAGCTCGCTGTACAGAAGCCGGATTGTTTCATTGATCCAGGTCTGCTCGCGCCCCTTGGCAGATGCCGCGCAATTTTTGACAACCGCATTGAACGCCTCATTGAAGGTGATGTCGTAGGCGCGCTTGTTCAGAACCTTTTTCAGACTGCGCGGAATATGAAAATCATCTATGGGCATGACGCCGCGCATCTCGGGTTCGACCCAATAGATGGTCGCATCGTCAGCACTTTCGGCCATGGGGAACAGGCCTACCGAGTATGCTTTGAGCAGGATTTGGGGGGTAATCTGCGAATCGACGCTGCTGGTGCCGGACATTAGACCGTTTCTTCGGGATACGACATGGATCGATCCCTAATTGCCCTTTGCGGCCAAATATTGCTCGAGCCAATGAATATCATAATCACCATTGGCGATGTCCGGATTGTCGACGAGTTCCTGGAATAGCGGAACAGTGGACTCAATGCCGTCGATCACCAATTCGTCCAGTGCACGCCGAAGGCGCATCATGCATTCGAGGCGGTTGCGCCCATGCACGATCAGTTTGCCGATCAAGCTGTCATAATAGGGCGGGATTTTGTATCCCGCATAGACGCCGCTATCAATCCTGATACCCAGACCGCCGGGTGCATGATAATGCGTGATTGTACCGGGTGACGGTACAAATGTTTGCGGATTTTCAGCATTGAGCCGACACTCGATGGCATGGCCGTTGAACTTGATTTCTTTCTGTTTGACTGAAAGGCCGGCGCCAGAGGCCACGCGCAGTTGTTCATGCACCAGGTCAATGCCGGTGATCGCTTCGGTAATCGGATGCTCGACCTGTAGGCGGGTATTCATCTCGATGAAGTAGAACTCGCCGTCTTCATAAAGAAATTCGATGGTGCCAGCGCCGCGGTAGTTCAGCTTGGCAACCGCGTTCGCACAGATCATCCCGATTTCGTGCCGTTGTTCGGCATTTAGGGCAGGGGAATTTGCTTCTTCCCAGACTTTTTGGTGACGGCGCTGCAGTGAACAATCCCGCTCACCCAAATGGATCGCGTTGCCGTCTCCATCGCCCACCACCTGAATTTCGATATGACGCGGCTTGCCCAGGTATTTTTCGATATAGACTTCGGCATTGCCGAACGCCGCTTCAGCTTCTCGACGCGCCGTGTCCAGCGAGACCGAGATCTCTTCTTCCGAGTTTGCGACTTTCATGCCGCGGCCACCACCGCCGGCCGTCGCCTTGATGATAACGGGATAGCCAATGTCCTTGGCAATTTTCTTGGCTTCAGCCAGGTCACTGACACCACCATCTGAACCCGGAACAACCGGAATGCCCAGCTCAGCTGCTGTCCGTTTGGCTTCAATCTTGTCGCCCATGATGTTGATGTGGTCGGATGTTGGGCCGATAAAGGTAATATCGTGCGCTTCCAGAACCTCGGCAAACTTGGCGTTTTCGGATAAAAAGCCGTAGCCGGGGTGGACAGCATCGGCACCGGTGATCTCGCAAGCTGCCACGATCTGGTGGATATTCAAATAGCTATCGCGCGAGGGCGGTGGCCCAATGCAGACGCTTTCATCGGCCAGACGCACATGCATGGCCATCTCGTCGGCGGTGGAATGTACCGCAACTGTCGGGATACCCAGTTCCTTGCAAGCCCGCTGGACCCGCAGGGCAATTTCGCCACGATTAGCTATCAGAACCTTGTTAAACATCAAATTGCCTTTGGGCGGAATTACTATTCAATCGTCACGAGCGGTTGGCCAAATTCAACCGGCTCGCCATCAGAGACCAGGACGGCCGTGACGGTACCAGACTTTGTTGACGGGATTTGGTTCATCGTTTTCATCGCTTCGATGATCAGGATCGTATCGCCCTCGGCAATTTTGGCACCAACTTCCACAAAAGGCGCAGCATCGGGGCTGGGCGCCATATAGGCAGTACCAA
>JAHEJF010000277.1 GCA_024639025.1 Ahrensia sp.
CAATCGACGGTGATCAGGAAACAAAGATGCAGCTTTATCATCATCCCATGTCTGCCAACAGCCGCTTTGTTCGTCTGCTGATCGGTGAGTATGGCATTGATGCCGAGTTGATTCAGGAAAATACCTGGGAGCGCAGACCCGAATTTTTGGCGCTCAATCCCGCAGGCTCTGTGCCGATTCTGGTAACAGAAGTCGACTCGGTTATTTCAGGTACCAACGCGATCTCAGAATATATTGATGAAACCCGTGGCGTGATGATGCGCGACCGACGGTTGATGCCAGAATATCCACTCGATCGTGCCGAAGTGCGGCGCCTGATCGACTGGTTTTGTGCAACAATGGACACCGATGTGACGCGCACCTTGGTTCGGGAGCGTGTTTTCAAGCGTGAGATGAGTCAGGCTCAGGGGGGCGGTGCACCCGACAGTCGCGCAATCCGCGGTGCCCGGGCCAACATCAAGCAACATCTGCGTTACCTGGACTGGCTCGCAAGCACGCGCAATTGGCTCGGTGGCAAGTCGCTGACATCGGCAGATTTTGCCGCAGCCGCGACGTTGTCGGTGCTTGACTATCTGGGTGAAATCCCCTGGAGCGACACACCGCAGGCTCGGGATTGGTACCAGCGCATGAAGTCCAGACCATCCTTCCGGCCCATTCTGGCAGATCGCATCCGTGGGCTGACACCTGTCTCCCATTATGGTGATCTCGATTTTTAGATGACTCCGGTCTATGCAGGGCGCATGGCGCAATTATTGGACCCAGTAAAAGCCAAGCAGTTTCTGGTCGATGACCTGGTCGAGCAGGGCTTTGATCGGGTCGGTGTGCTGAGTGCCGAAGAGAGTGGCGACAATCCGAACCGCCTCAAGGAATTTATTGGTTCTGGTTACCATGGCTCCATGGATTGGATGGTGACGACTCAGGACCGCCGCAGTGTGCCCAAGAGCCTCTGGGCTGATGCCAGATCGATCGCGATGGTGGCGATGAACTATTCCCCGTCTCAAGCCTATGATCCACTTGAAGCACTATCGCAAAAGAGTGCGGCCAACATTTCATGCTATGCGCACAATCGCGACTACCATGATGTGATCAAGGGCAAACTGAAGCAGGCAGCGGGCCGCTTCGCGGCCAAGACCGGTGCGCAAGTGAAAATCTTTGTCGATACTGCCCCTGTCATGGAAAAACCCCTGGCGCAAAAGGCCGGTTTGGGCTGGCAGGGCAAACACACAAATCTGGTCAGCCGCGAACTTGGTTCGTGGTTTTTCCTGGGCTCGATTTTCACCGACATGGCACTGCCGTTCGACGACGCAGACTCTGATCACTGCGGCACATGTCGGTCCTGCCTTGATATCTGCCCGACCGATGCTTTCCCGGCCCCATACCAGCTTGATGCGCGGCGCTGTATTTCCTATTTGACCATCGAGCATGCTGGACCCATCGATCACGAATTTCGCAAGAAAATGGGTAACAGGATCTATGGATGCGACGATTGCCTGGCGATTTGTCCCTGGAACAAGTTCGCCCGTCAGGCGACCGAGGCCAAATTGCAAGCGCGCAAAGACTTGCTGCATCTGCGTCTTAAATCGCTGCTGGCGCTGGATGATGCGGCTTTTCGCGCCCTGTTTTCAGGCTCTCCTGTCAAGCGTATTGGCCGCAATCGCTTCATTCGCAATTGCCTGATTGCGGCGGGCAACAGCCAGGATGAAGCCCTGGTCGAATCGGTACAATCTCGATTGGATGATGATGATCCGGTTGTGCGCGGCGCAGCAATCTGGGCACTGAGCCAGCTTGTGAACAAAGCTGCATTGAAGACCATCGCGGTACGCTATGCTGAGCGCGAGACAGATGATGATGTAAAGGCCGAATGGCAATTGGCGCTGGGAAATCAGGAAAACGCATGAGCCAGCAAAAAACCTATTTCATATTTGGCGCCGGATTTTCCGGCAAGGCGTTCGGTGCGCTCGCCAGCGCGGAAGGTGCAAGTGTTTTTGGCACAACCCGTTCAACACAGAAAAAGGCCGAGTTGACGGCGCACAACATTAATCCGGTCTTGTTTGATGGCACTGCGATCACGCCGGACCTTGAAACTGCGTTGCAACAGGCAACAGACCTCATCATATCCATAGCGCCCGGTGCAGAAGGAGATCCTGTCCTGCGCAATGCTTCGGAACTGATTGCCAATGCGCCGAAGCTGGGCTGGATCGCCTATCTGTCGACGGTTGGCGTCTATGGCAATCATGATGGGCGCTGGGTGGACGAAACAACAACATCCAAGCCGGTTTCCCAGAGATCAATTCAGCGCTTGGAAGCCGAGAGGGCGTGGACCGACTTTGCGCGAAAAAACAATCTGTCCTTGGCGATATTGCGGTTATCCGGCATTTATGGGCCTGGCCGGAATGCGCTCAAGAACATGGTCGAGGGAAAAGCACGCCGTTTGATCAAGCCCGGACAGGTGTTCAATCGCATCCATGCCACCGACATTGCCCGAAGCTTGTTGTTTCTTTCGCAGCAATCCGCTGATGGGATTTTCAATGTGACCGATGACATGCCTTCTCCACCGCAGGATGTTGTCGAACATGCAGCTTTGGTTACAAAAATTGATGCCCCGGAACCAATTGATTTCGATACTGCCACATTGTCGCCCATGGCACGCTCTTTTTACGGAGAGAACAAGCGTGTTTCCAACGCGAAGTTAAAATCAATGGGGTTTCAATTTACCTATCCTGATTACCGTCAAGCGCTCGATAAAATGTGGTCAGACGATAATTGGCGATAGCATCACAGGTGCATTCATGAACAAGAAGAGACTATGGACCACTGCGCTGGTTGGCGCGGTTTTGGCAACAGGTGCGATGTCCGTTCCGCCGACCATCAATACGGCTGAAGCGGCAGGTGCAAATCAATGTGGTCGTGCATCATGGTATGCGTTGCGCTCTCGGACCGCATCAGGTGAGATGATGAACGCTTCATTGATGACAGCCGCGCATAAAAGCCTGCCATTTGGCACAAAGCTCAAAGTGACCAACAAGAAAAATGGTCGATCCGTAGTGGTCCGGATCAACGATAGGGGCCCCTTCATCAAGGGACGTATTATAGACCTGTCGAAAGCGGCGGCGGGTAAAATCGGCATGATCCGTTCAGGACACGCACCGGTTTGCATCACCCGCATCTAAACAAAAAACCCGCCTCATACAGCGAGGCGGGTTTTAAGTTTCATAAGATCTCTTGATCAGCTGGCTTCGCTGCGCGCCGCTTTGACTGCATCCATCGCGCGGGTCAAATACATGTCTCTTTTGTAGACATCGGGATGGAACTCAACCTTGCCGGCATCGTTCGGCCAAGCAGTGAAATAGGCAACAAAAACAGGGATCTTCTCGCTGATTTTTTCAGCGCGTTCATATCCACCAAGATTGGCAGCAACATAGTCGACACTCTTGCCGAGCACGGCCGCTGCCATGCCACGCGGATCCTGCAGGCGAACACAGCCATGACTAAAGGCGCGCGTTTCGCGGGCAAACAGTTTTTTGGCCGGCGTGTCGTGCATATAAATGGCGTGCTTGTTCGGAAACAGAATTTTCAACTCACCCAGCGCATTTCGCGGTCCAGGCTTTTGCCTGACATTATAAGGGACAGGACCTGCATACTGTCCCCAATTGATGTTGGATGAGGCGATCTGCTTGCCGCTTTGCGATGTTACCACATAGCCGGCCCGATCAAGATATCCCGGATCGCTCCGCAGCTTGGGCAGCATTTCATTGACAATGATCGATTGTGGCACGCCCCAATAAGGATTGAACACTACGGTCTCAATTTCATCGTGGAAGAAATTGGTCTGGTTGGAGGTCTTGCCGACAATCGCGCGCATGGCGAGCTTGGTTTCACCATTTTCCATGTAGCGCGCACGGTATTCGGGCTGATTGATTACGACCTGGCGCTTGCCATATTCTTCCGGGTGCCAGCGGAAACGCTCAAGAGCCAACTCAACACGCTTGATTTTGCTGGCAAGACTGTCACCACCCAATCGGGCAATGGTTTTTGGTCCGACAATACCGTCAGGAACCAGTCCGAGATCACGTTG
>JAHEJF010000278.1 GCA_024639025.1 Ahrensia sp.
CCGAAGGCGCGCCGGCGGCCGGTCAGGCCGACATCATTGTGGACATCACCTCTACCGGCTCCACCTTGAATGCCAATGCGCTGCGGGTGCTGGATGATGGTGTCATACTCAAGTCCCAGGCATGCCTTTTTGCGCCCAAGCGCAATAAGCCGCATCCGGCGCTTACACAATTGGTGCAGGCACTGTCCGCAGGTTGATCTGATGGCTTCCGCAAAGAAAAAGCCGTGTTGGCGCTGGGGGGCACAACACGGCGAAGCTAGGGTCCAGTTACCAAGTAACTGAGCTGACGAGGTGGATCGGGGGAGAGAACACCAGCGTCAGATACCCGTTCTACGTGCGGTTTACGGTTTAGATCACCAGATTTGAGGTTTTTTTGACTATCGACTGCGATTTGCTTGTTTCTGGGAATTTCAAGCTTATCTGTGCTGGAAACGCATTGAGCACTGGAAACAACAATGGCCAAAAAGACTCTCGCTGACTTCCCGATTTCTCAACACTGGAAGCCAAAGAACCCTGAAATAATTCAGCTCTACTCATTTCCAACGCCCAATGGCGTCAAAGCATCCATTGCGTTGGAAGAACTTGGCCTGCCTTATGATGCCCACACCGTGAAGCTCAACCAAACAACGACGCCAGAATTCCTGTCGCTCAATCCAAACAACAAAATTCCTGCGATAATTGATCCAAATGGACCCAATGGTGAGGCTTTTGGACTATGGGAGTCGGGCGCGATCCTGCTCTATCTTGCAGATAAGGCAGGCAAGCTGCTTCCTGAAGATCCGGGCATGAAGTTTGAAACCATTCAATGGTTGATGTTCCAGATGGGCGGTATTGGACCCATGTTTGGACAATATGGCTTCTTTGCCGTGTTTGCCGGCAAAGAAGTTGAGGACCCGCTACCCCGCGAGCGCTATACCAACGAGTCAAGACGCCTGATGGGCGTTCTCGAACAACGCTTTGCCGACGGCAGACAATGGATCATGGGCGATGAGTACACCGTGGCGGATATTGCCACATTCCCCTGGTTGCGCGGTGCGCGCGAGTTCTACAAGGCTGGGGATGCGTTCGAGATGGACAAGCGTCCTCATACGATGGAATGGCTGGAGCGTTGTCTTGCGCGACCAGCAACTCAACGCGGACTGGTTCAGCCACCACGTGAGTGAGCCTTTATGCGGCTTATTTGACGGTTAACACCGCACATTCTGCCAATTGCGAAACGCGCGTCGTCGTGCTGCCAACAAGCAGGCCGGTGAACTGTCCCAGTCCGCGCCTGCCCAGTACAATCAGGTCAATCTCTGCTTCTTTCGCCTCGCCAACAATCATATTGCCAGGGTTGCCGGCTGCAAAATGAAACTCGGGCTCCAAACCCTCGTACTTGCCTGTGATCGCTTTGACTTTCTTTCGGATTTCGTCGCATTCGGCTTCAACGCGTTCCTTGGTCGGTTGAATCGGTACGGTCGAGTATCCGACAATAACCGTGTCTTCGATGATGTGGGGCGCGTTAAAGACATGCAGTTCGGCATTCAATGCCTTGGCAAGCTGACATGCAGTATCGACAGCGATTTCAGAATGCTGTGAACCATCAAAAGCAGCCATAATCTTCTTGAACATTGGTAATCCTCCTCACATGCATCCTCGCGTTGCTTGGTGCATGTGCATTGATCCAGATCATTTGAGACTACCAATTGACGAATTTTGTCAGTCGGATAGATTTGCCATGTGGCGATGGCGTCGCCGCTTTATCGAATTATTGTCCTGCACGCCCGGATGCTTTTGTAATGAGAGCGTTTGAATTGCGCTCTTTAGGAGACACGCAATGGACAATACAAATCGTCCTGAATTTTTCAGCCGCCATGACGGTGGCAAGGCAAAGCTTCCCTTTTCAAGTTCAGAGTATGAGCGTCGCCTTGCTGCATTACGCGCTGCAATGGCAACCAGGAACATTGATGCAGTCCTGTTCACCTCGATGCACAACATCGCCTATTATTCGGGGTTTCTGTATTGCTCATTCGGGCGACCCTATGGATGTGTGGTTACGCAGGACAAATGCACAACAATTTCTGCCAATATTGATGCCAGCCAGCCCTGGCGTCGATCAATCGAAGGCAATGTCATCTACACCGACTGGAAGCGCGACAATTACTGGCGCGCAGTCAGACAACTGCTCGGCGGTGTAAAATCAATTGGTATTGAGCACGATCATCTCACCTTGGCCCAACACGAGAAGCTGACGGACTTTCTTGAGGTGGAGCAGTTGATTGATATTGCGCCCATTGCCATGGGTCAGCGTATGGTCAAGTCGGCTGAGGAAATCGAGTTGATCAAGGCAGGTGCTGCTATCGCCGATGTTGGCGGTTTTGCTATTCACTCAGCAATCAAGGAAGGGGCAACGGAGCTCGAAGTTTCCATGGCAGGTCGTGATGCGATGGAAGTGGCAATTGCCAAGAGGTTTCCAGATGCAGAGTTTCGCGACACCTGGGTTTGGTTTCAGAGCGGCATAAACACCGATGGGGCTCACAATCCGGTAACCGCGCGCAAGCTTGTTAAGGGCGATATTCTCAGCTTGAACACATTCCCGATGATCTCTGGCTACTACACCGCGCTGGAACGGACACTGTTCCTGGGAGAGCCGGACAAAGAATCGCTGCGTCTGTGGGATGCCAATATCGCCGCGCACGAATTGGGCATATCACTGATAAAACCGGGCGCGACCTGTTCTGGCATTTGCGCGGAGATCAACCGCTTTTTTGCCAGCGAGAACCTGTTGCAATACCGTTCATTTGGCTATGGCCACTCATTCGGTATTCTTTCGCACTATTATGGCCGTGAAGCCGGATTGGAACTCAGAGAGGACATTGATACTGAGCTCGTACCAGGAATGGTCGTCTCGATGGAGCCGATGCTCTGGGTGCCGGAAGATACGGCGGGAGCAGGCGGTTATCGCGAACACGATATTCTGGTAATCGGCGAGAAAGGTGAGGTCGAAAACATCACCAAGTTCCCCTATGGACCAAGGCACAATGTCATCAGTTGATAATTGGCAATAGACTCTGTTAGCCCTTGATAGAGTCTCGGTTCCCGGATTTATCCAATATTTTCAATGCCCAAATCCGTGCCAGCGTTTCAGTTGAAGACTGAAACGTTCTAATGGCCTGAACTGAACGAACCGGTTCGCATGCCATAGTCGACAGCGATCCCGTAGTCGGGGTCGTTGTCACTATCAACAATCAGCTGGCCGGCTTTTTTCAGCAGCGAGTGACAATCTGGCGACAAATGGCGTAATTGCAGTGTCTTGCCTTCGCTTTCGTAACGTGTGGCAAGATCTTCCAGCGCCTGGAGTGCTGATTGATCAACCACCCGTGAATTTATGAAGTCAACCACGACGGTTTTGGGATCGCCCTTGGGATCAAAGATCTCTGAGAATCCGTCGGTCGAACCAAAAAACAGTGGTCCCTCGATGCCGTAGACCTTCGCACCTTCTGGTGTCACGTGCGATTTAGCCCAGATCCGGGTTGCATTTTGCCAAGAATAGGCCAGCGCGGAAACTATAACGCCGACGATCACTGCGGTGGCAAGATCAGTCATCACGGTTACAACGGTCACAAGCACAATCACAAAGGCATCGGTGCGGGGAATTTTGCGCATGATACGCAAAGAATTCCAAGCAAAAGTGCCGATAACGACCATGAACATTACACCAACCAGTGCTGCCAGCGGTATTTGCTCGATGAGCGAAGAGCCTACCAGAATGAATGCCAACAGGAATAGCGCCGCTGACGCACCTGACAGCCGTGTGCGCCCACCTGATTTCACATTGATCATTGATTGGCCGATCATCGCACAGCCGCCCATGCCGCCGAAGAAGCCCGTAACTGTGTTGGACACGCCCTGAGCCACGCACTCCCGGGATGCACCGCCACGCTGGCCTGTAATTTCACCCACCAGGTTGAGCGTAAGAAGGCTTTCTATCAGCCCGATGGCGGCCAGGATCAGCGCATAAGGCAATATGATTATCAGTGTCTCAAGCGTGAAGGGCGCCAGTAAATCGCCATAAAGCCCAGTTGCGC
>JAHEJF010000011.1 GCA_024639025.1 Ahrensia sp.
CACCCGCTTGCCCTTCAGGTCTTCAAGCGAATTGATCGGATCCTTTGTCGCGAAATGGCAAGGATCCCATGCGCCTGCCGAGATGTGCTTGACACCCACCGCCGCATATTCTTCTTCCCATATTTCCTTCAAGCCATACTGATTGAACAGCACCGGGACATCGAGTGAATAACGGCTGCCAAAGGGAAAATAGCCGCCAAATACGGTCACTTCCGTTGGCGATGCCATGGAGTCGTCATCAGACTGAACCGCATCGATTGTGCCCTTTTGCATGGCCTGGAAGAGTTCGCCCGTAGGCACAAGTTGATCGGCGTAAAACAGCTCGATCTGCATTTGGTCGCCAGCGATTTGGTTGAACATGTCAATCGCTGGTTTGACGACATGTTCGCCAAGCGCCGCACCTGCGTAGGTTTGCAACCGCCACTTGATGGTTGATTGGGCAATTGCCGGTGTGGCCAGGGCAGCTGTCGGCACAGCAAGTGCTGCGCCTTTCATAAATGAACGTCTTGTAGTCATTTTTTCTCTCCTGTTTTCTTCGTCATCAAATTGCAGCTTCTTGTGTGCCTCTGTTCGAGGTTCTTGTTAGTTGGCGTAAACATAGCTCGGGAACCACAGCGCGATCTGCGGGAACAGCATGACCAGTATGAGCGCCACCACCATCACCAGTACAAAGGGGGTGATCGAGGCATAAATGTCCTTAAGGCTGATCTCCGGCGGTGCCATGGCCCGCATCAGGAACAAATTATATCCAAAAGGCGGGGTCATATAGGCGATCTGGGTCGTGATCGTATAAAGCACACCATACCAGATCAGGTTAAACCCAAGCGCATCGACCAGCGGCACATAAAGCGGAGCCACGATCACAAGCATCGCCGTGTCATCCAGAAATGTGCCCATCAACAAAAATGATAATTGCATCAGAATGAGGATCATCCAGGGATCCAGTCCCAGCTGCTCCGTGAACAGGCCGTCAATTGCCTTAACCGCCCCAAGCCCGTCAAACACGGCACCAAATCCGAGCGCCGCAAGAATGATCCACATGAACATGCAGGAAATGGCAAGTGTCTGACGCACTGATACTTCAAACACGTCCCGCGTCATGCGTCCTTTTAAAACAGCGGCAAGAAACGCCGTGGTTGCCCCCACGGCGGAGCTCTCGACCAGCGATGTCCAACCATTGACGAAGGGCACCATCATGGCCGCAAAAATCACCAGCGGCAAAAGCCCGGCCCGCAACAGGCGAAACTTTTCAGCGCGTGAAACATCCCGTTCCGCTTCAGGCAAGGCCGGACCCAATTCGGGTTGAACCCGGCAGCGGACATAGATGTAAATCATAAACATGGCGGCCATCATCAGGCCCGGCAAAATGCCTGCCAGCCACAACTGGCCAACCGGTTGCCGCGCAATCATGGCATAGAGCACCAGCACCACCGAGGGCGGCACCAGAATACCCAACGAGGAGCCTGCCTGAATGACGCCGGTGACCATACGCTTGTCGTAGCCACGTTTGAGCAGTTCCGGCAACGCGATCGTCGCGCCGATTGCCATGCCTGCAACCGACAAGCCATTCATCGCAGAAATCAACACCATCAACCCGATCGTGCCAATCGCCAACCCGCCCCTGACGGGACCCATCCAGACATGAAACATCTTGTAAAGATCATCGGCAATCTTGGATTCCGACAGGACATAACCCATGAAAATGAACATCGGCAGCGTCAGCAGCGGATACCATTTCATCAGCTTCATGGCGGCAGAAAACGGGATATCCGATCCGCCGACACCCCAAAGCGAAATGGAAGCGATGGCGCCGATGGCACCAATGGCGCCAAACACCCGTTGGCCGGTGAACAACATCAGCATCATGGAAGAAAACATGAAGATCGCGATCATTTCCTGGCTCATCAGATCGTGCCACCCTTGATCTTGATCAGGTCTTTCATCAATTCCGAAATCGCCTGAAGCAGCATCAGAAACACGCCCACACACATGATCAGCTTGATCGGCCAGATTTGCGGTCGCCAGGCAGTCGCGCTGCGTTCAAGCCGGCCAATTTCCTCTGAACCAGTCATCAAATTGAGATAGAATTGGAACGGTTCACCTTTGAAGTGACCCAGCGAATAGGACAATGAACCCAGTCCGCCGTACAGCAGCACGCCCAGATAGAACAGCAGCAGGAACACGGTAATTGCATCCACCTGTGCTTTGCGACGATCACTCCATTCCGCATAGAACAAGTCCATGCGCACATTGGAGCCGAGTTGGATCGAATAGGGGCCACCCATGATGTAGTAGGTCACCATCGCAAACTGCGCCATTTCGAGGGTCCACAAAGTCGGATCGAAAAATGTTTTCGAGATCGAAGACCAGAGCAGAATGCCGCCCATGACAAATATGCCATACATCATCACCCGGCCGATCCGGTAGTTCACACCATCCACGACACGAATGTAGGAGCGTGCAATGCTCATGCGCCCTGCCCCCGGACCATCGGCGCGTGACCATCGAGTTCCAGCGCATCGACAACCAGCGCCGAAAGCATGTCACCCATGGCGACACATTGCTCGTGCGTTTTGATCAGGTCGTTCCTGATTTCCAGCATGACGTTGAGCCTGCCGCGCTTGACCCCGTGCTCTCTGAGCGTGTGCATCACGCCGTCTTGCGGTCCGTAGGGATCGTTCCTGCGCACCACCATATCTGTGTGGCGCGGCGCTGCCTGAAGCATGGCATCGGCCAAGCGGGCATCGGCCTCGTGCAAAATGCCAATTTCCACTTCGCGCATTTTGCCATGAAATATGGGTGTGAAGCTGTGAACCGTGACGATAGCCTGCAAGCCTGACTGGCGCTCAAGCACATTTTCCAACGTGTCGTGATACGGTGTGTAATAGGTATTGATGCGTTCCTGTTTTGCTTCCAACGACAAGTTCATATTGCCGGGGACATCAAAGATTTCGCTGCGCTCCCTGATGGCATCCGGCACATCCGGCGGGCGGTTCAAATCATAGAGCAGCCGCGATGCCGTGCCCAAAAACGCCGGCATGCCAAGTACTTCGCTCATGCGGCGCGTAACCGGATCAGATCCCGGATCCCAGGCAATATGGCTTTCCAGCAGGTGATCTGGCAGCCCAAGATTGTTGTATTTTTCAGGCATGTGGTTGGATGCATGCTCGCAGACGAACATGATTGGAGCCGAATTCTGGCCCTGCGAAATGAGTTCGAATACAGGCTCCGACGTTTCTGCCACCTTTTGGCTTCCCTTCCGCTAGCGCATTATGTAAAATCCTCTTCAATAGATGTCGACTTGTCAAGATTTGTTCTATTTCTTTTCCCCAAGGCCGACATGAGAGCGTGACACAACCGGGAGAAACGTCGTGTCGACACGATCAATCGCAGAAAGATTGCGGGAAAAGAAAGACGGTCTGACGCGCGCAGAGCGACAACTCGCCCAGACAATCATGAAAAACTACCCGGCGTCCGGATTGGGCACCATCACAACACTGGCCAGTGCCGCCGATGTGTCCACGCCAACGGTCGCGCGACTGGTGCAGAAGCTGGGGTTCAGTGGCTTTCCCGATTTCCAGTCGCATGTGCACCGGGAACTTAACGAAAAGATATCGGGCCCTATCGCCAAGCGCGAAGGCTGGGTGGAGAACGCACCCGATAGCCACATTCTCAATCGATTCACGGAAGCGGTGATCGAAAATATCACGCAATCGCTTTACGATATCGACACCAAACTTTTTGACCAGACCTGCGACCTGCTGAGCGACCCCAAGCGTCGGATATTCGTGGTGGGAGGCAGGATCACGCGTACGCTGGCGGACTATTTCTTCCTGCATATGCAGGTCATCAGGCAGGACGTTACCCATATCAGTTCCAGTTCCAACGCCTGGCCCCACTACTTACTGGATATCCGTCAAGGTGATGTGGTCGTTATATTTGACATCCGCCGCTATGAAAACAGCACCCTGAAGTTGGCAGAAATGGCCAGCGAGAAAGGCGCAGAGATCGTGCTGTTTACCGATCAGTGGAACTCGCCGGTCAGCACCTTCACAAAGTACTGTTTCAACAGCCGCATTGCCGTTCCATCTGCATGGGATTCAAACGTTACCTGTATGTTGCTGGCTGAAATTTTTATTGCCGAGATTCAGGAAAGATACTGGGATACCACAAGGGAACGTATGCAGGCGCTCGAAGGCATGTTTGACCGCACCCGCTTCTTTAGAAAATTTTCCTGAATTGCAGCATGCATTTGCTTCCGACACCGCTGGCTTGACCTTCCACTGACTGGAAGGATTAAATTGGCTCATTTCCACAGGAACTGGCAGCGTGAACACGGCAAACCGGCATTCAGAAACAGCGCTTAAAAGCACATCTGCTGCGCAACCAAGTGAAAGTGAGACGGCGACAGATCCGGTCTGCGGCATGAGCGTTGCCTTGGGCCAGGGCAAACCCCATTTCGCCTATCAAGGAACAACCTATCACTTTTGCGGCCAGGGTTGTCACGACCGGTTCTCCAAGGATCCGTGGTTCTACCTGTCCGGCAACAAGCAAAAGCAGGCGCAGGCGGCACCCAAGAATACTCAATTCACATGCCCCATGGACCCGGAAATCGTTCAGGACGGCCCCGGCACCTGTCCGAAATGCGGCATGGCGCTTGAACCCATGGGTGGCGTCTCGGATGAACCCAATCACGAGTTGATCGATTTCACTCGCCGATTATGGATCAGCGTCGGCGCGGCCATTCCCCTCATGATTCTGACCATGGGGCCCATGCTGGGACTGCCAATCCGTCAGTGGATCGGCGAGAGCGCTGCGCTCTATGCAGAATTTCTGTTGGCGACGCCTGTGGTGCTTTGGTGTGCCAGGCCGTTTTTTGAACGGGGCTGGTTGTCGATCAGGACCGGCAATTTCAATATGTGGACCTTGATCATGATTGGTGTCGGCACGGCCTATCTCTATTCCACCATTGCCCTGTTCTTTCCCGGCCTGTTTCCTGCCGGCCTGCAAATGCCCAGCGGCCACATACCGGTCTATTTTGAAGCTTCCGTCGTGATTGTGGCACTGGTTTTTGTAGGTCAAGTCCTTGAACTGCGGGCCCGTGAGCGCACCGGCGATGCCATCAAATCCCTGTTGAATCTGGCGCCCAAAACCGCCCGCCGCATTACACCCGATGGCGATGAATATGACGCCCCGCTGGAGAACATCATCACAGGCGATCATTTGCGGCTGCGGCCAGGCGAGACAGTCCCCGTCGATTCTGTTGTGTTGTCCGGCCAGACAACCGTCGATGAAAGCATGTTGACCGGCGAACCGGTGCCGGTGACCAAGACGCCGGGCGATCCGTTGACCGGCGGCACGTTGAACAAGAACGGAACGCTGGTAATCGAGGCAACCCATGTTGGCGACCGATCAACGCTTGCGCAAATCATTGCGCTGGTATCGTCCGCGCAAAGGTCACGCGCGCCGATACAAAACCTCGCCGACCGGGTCGCGTCCTATTTCGTTCCAGCCGTCGTAATGGCAGCTGTCTGCGCATTCATTGTCTGGTCGTTCCTTGGCCCTGACCCTGCGCTCGTGTTTGCGATCGTCTCGGCTGTCTCCGTGCTGATCATCGCTTGCCCTTGTGCGCTGGGTCTTGCCACGCCGATGTCGATCATGACAGCAACCGGGCGCGGCGCACAGGAAGGCATTCTCATCAAGGACGCGGAAATTTTGGAGCGCATGGCGCAGGTCGACGTGCTGGTGGTGGATAAAACCGGGACGCTGACCGAGGGCAAGCCGACTGTCACAGACGTCACAACATATGGCGATATCGACGAGGAGAGACTTCTCAGCCTGGTCCGTGGATTGGAAGCAGGCTCTGAACACCCGCTTGCCGAAGCCATTGTAGAGGCAATCAGATTGCGCGGCATAGGTGCCGCAAATCCGCACACTACGGAAATCGTTCCCGGCAAAGGTGTCAGCGGCCAGTTCGGTGATCAATCACTTGCCATAGGCAATAGCGAAATGATGAAAAAGGTTGGTGCGGATCCTGATCCCGCCGACCGGCAGGCCAATCAACTGCGATCAAGTGGCAAAACTGTCATGTTGGTCGCACTGGACGGCAATCTCGCTGGGCTGATCGCCGTCAGCGATCCGATTAAGCCATCAACGCGCGATGCAATTGATGCACTTCACCATGTCGGATTGAAAATCATCATGGCAACCGGCGATAATGAACTGACGGCAAAAGCCGTCGCCGAGCAGCTTTCAATTGATGAAATCCGCGCCGGCGTCCTGCCAGAAGACAAGAAGACACTTGTCGATTCACTTCAAGCCAAGGGCCACAAAGTCGCCATGGCGGGCGACGGTATCAACGATGCGCCCGCGCTTGCAGCAGCAGAGGTCGGCATCGCCATGGGTACCGGCGCAGATGTCGCCGTTGAAAGCGCTGGCATCACCTTGATGAGGGGTGATCTCGTTGGCATTTCGCGTGCACGCAAACTGTCACAATCAACCCTCCGCAATATCAAGCAGAACCTGTTTTTTGCTTTCGCCTATAACAGTCTCGGCGTGCCCATCGCGGCCGGCATTCTCTATCCTTTGACCGGCACGTTGCTCTCTCCAATGATTGCAGCGGCAGCAATGAGCCTGTCTTCTGTTTCGGTAATCACCAATGCGCTGCGGTTGCGCCGGGTGGATCTGGACACTTGAATCAAAAATTCAAGCGCATGAATCAGTAAATCACCTGGCAGCTGTAAATATCTGACTTAATTCGCTTTTTTCAAAGGCAAATAAGCCGGATTTCGAGCATACACAGCAAATCAGAGTGCATCTCGCATCAATGAATCGCAAGCAAATGTGACTTGTGCCTGCGCACAGATGCCCTGTTGGTGAAGCGAGTTGAATTGCCAATTGTCCGGCCAGGCCGGATAATTTGCGTCTAAATGTATCTCGGTCAGGGAGAAAGGAAGAGCCGCCAGTGAAGGGTCTGAAAAAACTGCAGCAATCAGATTTGCAGTCATCCAATGCTGTACTGGAACATCTTTCCGGTTCGGCAATGGGGACCACAACCTTGCTCGAACATGATGATGAAATGATCTGTCTGGACCGGGACGCCGGTCTGGTTTTAAGCGTGTCTCAAGATGAAATTGACCCAGAGTCTGGCGCTGTCGATATAGCCTCTCTCACCTATCATAACGGCACTTACAAAATTGAAAGCCAGGCCGGTGATCCGCTCTGGGTCAACGGGCGCAAGGTCAATTCGAGCGAGTTGATCGATGGCGACATTATCGAATTTGGCGAGAAAGGGCCGCTCTCCCGCTACAGGCTGATAGATAGCGCTGCCCACACGCGGCGTTACTTTTCCGACATCTGTGTGGATTGCTGGGACTATCTGCACACAAGTCGCAAACCGGCATTGGCGCGTACCCGCGCCGCGATGAGCTCGGGCATGCGGCGCATGCTCACCGATACAACCCTGTTCTTCAGGATTGGAGTCCTTGTGACGATTGTGGCGCTTGGCTTTGTCATCAACCAACAAAACAAGATCAATCAGTTGCAATCCGAACAACTGGCATTTGAACAGCAGCGTCTCGATTCTGTTTCTCAATCGCTTGCAAGCACACAGGACGAAATTGTAACCAGTACCCAGCTTGAGGATTTTCAGAACAGGTTGTCGGAAGATGTGCTTTCCAATCTCACCAAGCTTAAATCGCTGGAAGCACAGTCAAACTGGACTGAGAATGTCATCAGCAATTCCGCTCGCTCGGTTGTCTTCCTGCAGGGTGCATTCGGCTATCGGGAAATCGCCACCGGACGGCCCTTGCGTATGCGTCTTGACCGCGCGCAGCGACCCCAATTGGGGGCCAATGGCCAACCGAGCCTGACTTTGGATGGCGATGGCCCTGTCGTCGAGCAACAATTTACCGGAACAGGCTTTGCGATTGCGGACGGCTCGGTTCTGGCGACCAATCGACATGTTGCCGTCCCATGGTCATCAAACAGCACTTCTGCAGCCTCGCCGGGACCCGAATTCGAGCCCTATATCGTCCGGATGGTGGCTTACATCACCAATTCTCCCCAGGCTCATGAAGTTCGCGTTATCGGCGCCAGCGACGACCATGATCTCGCCCTGCTCAAATTCTCCGAGTTGAACAAGCGTGCGGAACCCCTGCCATTGTCCGAAAGCACAGAACGCCATGGGCGGTCTGTGCTCGTCATCGGCTATCCCACCGGCTTGCGCTCCATGGTTGCCCGCACAAACAAGAGCTTCATAGAGCAGTTGCAACAACAACGGAAAACCGGTTTCTGGGACATCGCCCAGCAATTGGCGATCAACAATCAAATCCAGCCGCTTTCCAGTTTGGGCATCGTGGCTCAGATCACGCCTGATTTCATTGTCTATGATGCTGCCACCACCCAGGGCGGCAGCGGAGGTCCGGTGCTCAATGCACGGGGTGAGGTGGTGGCCGTCAATACCGCGATCATTCCCGGCTATGCGGGGTCTAATCTGGGTGTACCGACACAGCACCTGCTCGAACTGGTTGACGACATGCAACAGCAGTTGGACAATTCCTGAACTATTCTCCCTGAAGTCCAAATCCACCCACGTCGGCGGCAACGCATCCCGGCCCTCGACTGGAAAGCAGGTACGTGCTTGGGCATGGAAAATATCATATGTGTTCAGGTGCTGCGATTCCATCAAAGCCAGACATGCGATAGAAACTTGGAAGGCTGACCGCAACACATCGGCCGCTGCCTTTTGAACGGAGACACAAATGGCCAATCCATTGTACGACGAATTGTTTGGAAAACACGCAGGCAAGTCCTCGGTTTTCCTGCAATTGGCCGATGGCCAAACCATTTCGCATGGCGACTTTCTGAACCGCTCGGCACAATTCGCCCATGCAATCACGCAGTTGGGCCTTGCAGCCGGGGACCGACTGGCTGTGCAAATTGAAAAATCACCGGATGCGCTGGCGGTGTATTGCGCATGTGTGCAATCGGGCGTGATATTTCTGCCGCTGAATACCGCCTACACACCATCGGAAGTTGAGTACTTTATTGTCAATTCGGGCGCCAAACTGGTGCTGTGTGATCAGGCCAAGCAGCAGGCTTTGCAACCTTTTGTCCACCGACTGGGTGCAGAAATTCACGCACTCAACGCTGACGGATCGGGCTCATTTGCAGATCACGCCGCAGACAAGCCAACAAAATTTGATACCGCCGAGCGTGACATAGATGATCTTGCAGCCTTTCTTTACACCTCCGGCACCACTGGTCAGTCCAAGGGAGCAATGCTGACCCAGGGCAATTTGCTGTCCAATGCGCAGGTGCTGACCCAGTACTGGCGATTTACGGCAAGCGACACGCTTCTGCATGCACTGCCGATCTTTCATACCCATGGGCTGTTTGTGGCAACCAATGTGTCACTCATCGCCGGCGGGCGCATGCTGTTCCTGCCCAAATTCGACATGGATGCCATCATCGAACTGCTTCCCATGGCGACAACATTGATGGGTGTGCCCACCTTCTATACCCGGCTGCTCAACGACCCGCGCTTCACCAGGGAACTGGTCGGTCATATGCGCTTGTTTGTATCGGGCAGCGCGCCGCTTTTGGCCGAAACCCACATCCAGTTTGAAGAACGGACGGGGCACCGCATTCTTGAACGCTACGGCATGACCGAAACCAACATGAACACTTCCAACCCCTATGATGGGGAGCGGCGTGCCGGCACGGTTGGCTTTCCGCTGCCCGGCACAGAGCTCAAGATCACCGACCCATCAACCGGCAGCACCTTGCCTGAAGGCGAAATCGGCATCATCGAGGTGCGCGGTCCCAATGTCTTTACCGGCTATTGGCAAATGCCTGAGAAGACGGCCGAAGAACTGCGCCATGACGGTTTTTTCATCACCGGTGATCTGGGCATGATCGATGGAGATGGCTATGTGCATATTGTCGGCCGCAACAAGGATTTGATCATTTCAGGCGGCCTTAACATCTATCCCAAAGAGATCGAACTTGTGCTCGACGCGCAGGATGGCGTGCTGGAAAGCGCTGTCATTGGCGCGCCCCACCCTGATTTCGGTGAGACCCCTGTCGGCATCATCGTCGCACAGCAAAATACCGAGCCCGACCTGGTTGCCATCAAGGCTGACCTGGAGAATGCACTGGCGCGTTTCAAGCAACCACAGAAGCTTATCGTCCTTGATGAATTGCCGCGAAATACCATGGGAAAGGTCCAGAAAAAGGCCCTGCGCGAACGCTTCGCTGATCTTTTCTCTTAAGTTCATACCTTATTTTAATTAATAATTTCAATGATTTGACTGCCATTCATCTAATTTGAGAATTGGCATTCATTAAAAAAATCGACCATGAAACAAGATAAGACTCGCAATGAGAACAAAATAGGAACATAATCATATCCTCATTCAAAGAGGTTGGTTATGCAAACGGCTTTTAAACAGGATTATGCGCCGCGTGGCGTCGATGATTTGGTTGATCGCAAACGGCGCAAGATCAGCAAATTACTGCACGATGTCGCAACAAAGCTTGATGATCCGTCATCTCTTCAGACGGCCCGGAACACAAATGACAGCTCGCCACCTTGGAAAACGGGCATTGATCTGATCGACACCTGCCTGCCGGAAACAGGCCTGAGCCGCGCCGGCCTGCATGAAATCGAACCGCTTCGGCCAACCGATATGCCATCACTGACCGGCTTTGCTTTTGCGCTGCTGTCGCGGCTGCGCTCCAAGCAGCCCATTATCTGGTGTGTGACCGCTGCACAAATCGGCGATTATGGCCAACCCTATGCGTTCGGGCTTGAGCGCTATGGCATTTCACCGGCACAAATCATTTTCACCAAGGTCAGGCACACCGCCGATCTGCATTTTGCTCTCGAGGAAGCCGTCAAGACGCAAGGCATTGCAGCAGTGATCGGCGAAGGACCGCGTCCTTCCTTTACCGGCTCACGCCGCCTGGCATTGCTGTGCAAAACCCACCAGCGCCCCTGCCTTTTGATGGGCACACACACCGATGATGCGCTGGGTTCTGCGTCCCTGACCCGGTTTCAGATCGCACCAACACATGCCATTGAAGATCCGCGCGACCCCTTCGGCCCAGGCCTGCCGACCTGGATGGTCGCCCTGCCCCGCGTGCGCAGCGGCAAAACCATGCCGCCCATGCAAGCCGACACATTATCCGAACACCAACAAAGCACATCATATCCATGGAGGATTAGCTGGGATGACCAGACGCATTGTTTTCGTCCGGCTGCCCTATTTTCCAACCGAGCACTTTATCAAGATGCGCCGCAGACAGGCGCAGTACAAAAGGCCGTGGTGGGAAGCCAGGCAGGACGCTGAGACAAACCAAACCCAAACAAGGACCGAGGAACAAAAAGTACCGCTGGTTCTGGTGCAAAACGGCGCGAAAGGCACACTCATCACCGCTGTGGGCCCCGATGGCGAGCGCGAAAGCCTGTGGCCGGGTATGAAGCTGACCGATGCCCGCGCCATGATGCCAAATTTGCGGGTCGAACCACACAATGTTGAGTTCGACCACGCTGCCTTTACCCGGTTGGCGCACTGGATGCTGCGCTATTCGCCCTCGGTCTGCATGCATAAGAATGATGGATTTGTGCTTGATATAACCGGCTGCGATCACCTGTTCGGCGGCGAGGAAAAAATGGCGCGCGACATGGATGCGCGCCTGCAAAAAATGGGGTTTTCAACCCGCATAGCCATCGCAAACACTTTCGGTGCCTGTTTTGCACTCACCCAACATGGCGCTGCTGATTTACACATCCTGCCGCAGGCAGAAGGCGTCAAAGCGCTTGATATACTGCCGATCGAAGCACTGCGGCTTGATGATGAAACAATCATGCTGCTCAAAAGGCTGGGGCTGAAACGTATCGGCGATGTCGCCAATGTCCCGCGTGCCGCGCTGGAGCGGCGGTTTCGGGACACCAAGAAATCCCTGACCAAGACCAAAATCTCCGGTCTTGCCCAATCGGTGCAATGGCGCCTCGATCAATTATCCGGCACCTTGGCCGAACCGCTTGACTATATCGTCGAACCGCAATTTTTTCGGGCCAGCCGGCCCTGCCCCGCTTTGGCGTTGGAACAGGGCGCCATTGCCATTGCACTGGAAGAATTGCTGCCAAAACTGTGCGACCAGCTCAAATCCGCAGGCAAAGGCGCAAGACGGTTTTGCTTGACGGGTTATCGCGCCGATGGCGGGGCCGGCTGTGTTTCTGCGTCCCTGTCGCAACCGGTCAACCGGCCTGACAACATCTGGCGTCTTTTCAGGGACCGTCTTGATCACATTGATTGCGGCTTTGGCATTGATCTGTTTGTGCTTGAGGCATGTGATGTTGAAATCCTGCGCCCGGACCAGCACACAATGACAGAGCCGGAGCAAACAGTGCTCAACGCGCCATACATTGCGGCATTTGATGACATTCTAACCAACCGCTTCGGCCCTCAGACCGTCAGCCGTCTGGCGCCCTGCACCAGCCATGTACCCGAGCGTGCCCAGCGCCTTGCCACGACAAATACGCAAATCAAATGGGAGGACTGGAAAGCCCTTGAGCCGACCTGGGCACCACGGCCCTTGCGGCTGTTTGTCCGGCCCGAGCCTGCACAAGTAACCGCCGAACTGCCTGACAGCCCGCCGGTCCAATTCATCTGGCGCAAGGTGCTGCACAAGGTTACGCGGGCACGCGGGCCCGAACGTATTTTGCCCGAATGGTGGCATGACGACCTTAAGGCCAAACCCGGCGCAGCCTGGCGTGATTATTATGATGTTGAAGATGAGCACGGTCAGCGTTACTGGATTTTTCGGGCCACAAAAAAGCAGATTGTCGTCACCAACGACAATGACAATGGCGATGCCGAGCCCCGGACAATGATGGCCACCAACTGGTATGTGCACGGGCTGTTTTGATGACGCGTCCGCCTGAAAATCCGCCGATCCCCTTCAAACGGCCAAACCGGACCATCCTCCCGCAGGACACAGGCAAAGCACCTGACTATGCCGAATTGCAATGTGTCACCAACTTTTCCTTTTTGCATGGCGCATCACATCCCGGAGAAATGGTCATCCAGGCCAAGATGCTGGGGCACACGGCCATTGGTGTAGCAGATAAAAACACCTTGGCCGGCGTTGTTCGCGCCCACGCGCAGGCAAAGACCGAAGGGCTCAAACTGCTGATTGGCGCACGCATTGATCTGACTGACGGGCTGTCATGCCTGTGCTACCCGACAGACCGCGCTGCCTATGGCCGTTTGTGCAAATTATTGTCTGACGGAAAGCGCACCGCCCCCAAGGGTGAATGTCACATTGAACTGTCTGATCTTGTTGGGCGCGCCGAAGGTCAGGTGCTGATCATGCTGCCGCCCGATGATTTTGAAGCGCGCCACCTGGATGTCGCCACCATGCTCGACCGCCTCAAGGCAGCAAATCCGGCAGGCATCTGGCTGGCCATGCATTGGCTGTTTCGCGGCGATGACCGCAAGCGTATGCGCATGATCGCCAACCTAGCCGAACAATGTACCGTGCCCTTGGTGGCCACCAATGCAGCGCTTTATCACACCGCCGAACGGCGTGCCTTGCAGGACGTGGTCACTTGCATTCGTGAAGGCAAGAAGATCACCAAGGCCGGTTTCCTGCTTGAGGCAAACGCCGAGCGGCACCTCAAGACACCGCATGAAATGGCGCGGCTTTTCAAGGCTTGGCCGCAGGCGATTGCTGCAACACAAGAGATTGTCCGCATGTGCAATTTCAGCCTTGATGAGCTCAAGTACAATTATCCGAACGAGCCGGTGCCCAAGGGCAAGTCACCGCAGGAACATTTGAAGGACCTTGTCAAAAAGGGTCTGGCAGAACGGTTCAGCGAAAACATCCCCGACAAGGTCTTGAAACTGGTCGACAAGGAACTCGCCCTGATCGATGAGCTCAATTATGCCCACTATTTCCTGACAGTGCATGACATTGTCGCATGGGCGCGGGAGCATAATATTTTGTGCCAGGGCCGCGGTTCTGCGGCCAATTCAGCTGTCTGCTACTACCTGGGTGTTACCGCCGTGGATCCCACCCAATCATCCCTTTTGTTTGAGCGGTTTCTTTCAAGGGAGCGCAAGGAGCCGCCCGATATTGACGTCGATTTTGAGCATGAACGACGCGAAGAAGTCATCCAGTATATTTATCAGCGTTATGGCCGCCACCGGGCTGCCATTGCCGCCACCATCATCACCTACCGCCCCCGTTCGGCTGTGCGTGAAGTGGGCAAGGTCATGGGCCTGTCGGAAGATGTAACCAGTGCACTGGCCTCCACGGTATGGGGTTCGTGGGGAAAGGATATTCCCGAAGATCAAATCCGGCAGGCCGGGCTTGATATCACGGATCCGCTTTTGAAAATGACCATCGAACTGACCCAGCAACTGCTTGGCTTCCCGCGTCACCTTTCCCAGCATGTCGGCGGCTTTGTGCTGACCGAGGATCCGCTTGAAGAGCTTGTGCCCATCGGCAATGCCGCCATGGAAGACCGTACCTTCATTGAATGGGACAAGGACGACATTGATGAGTTGAACATTCTGAAAGTGGATGTGCTGGCGCTTGGCATGCTCACCTGCATCGCCAAATGTTTTACCAAGATCAAAAACCATTACGGCCAGACCTACACACTTGCCAATATCGAGCAGGAAGACCCGGTCGTCTATGAAATGCTGCAGCGGGCCGATGCGGTGGGCGTGTTTCAGGTTGAAAGCCGCGCCCAGATGAACATGCTGCCGCGCCTTAAGCCCGAAACTTTTTATGATCTGGTCATTGAAGTGGCGATCGTGCGCCCGGGACCCATTCAGGGCGACATGGTCCACCCCTATCTCAGGCGGCGTGACGGCATTGAGAAAGTGTCCTACCCCTCGCCGGAAAAATATCCTGATTGCAAGGATGAACTGCGCAATATTCTGCAGCGTACCTTGGGTGTACCGCTGTTTCAGGAACAGGCCATGCAAATTGCCATTGATGCGGCCAAATTTACGCCTGAGGAGGCCAACAAGCTGCGTCGCGCCATGGCAACGTTCCGCAATGTCGGAACAATCCATCTCCTGCAGGAAAAAATGGTCAGCCGGATGATTGAACGCGGTTATGATCCAGAATTT
>JAHEJF010000279.1 GCA_024639025.1 Ahrensia sp.
ACCGATTTGGGGTGCCGAAACCAGCTTTGCGCCGATACTTGCGCCGGACCCGGGTAAAAGCTGAAGCACGGGCCTGGGTACCCCGGCCTTGTGCAAGAGCCCGATTGCGACATGAGCCACAAGTGGCGTTGAGTCAGCAGGTTTTGCCAGGACACCGTTGCCAGCCGAAAGCGCCGCTGCGATTTGTCCGGTGAAGATGGCCAGTGGAAAATTCCAAGGCGAAATACATGTCGTAATGACGCCGGGGCCTTGCACAGTGCTATCTGGTGCCTGTGTTGCGTAATAGCGCAGAAAATCGACGGCTTCACGGAGTTCGGCCACAGCGTCCTTGGGTGTCTTGCCGGCCTCGCGACACAACACGGCAAAAAACTCTCCTGCGTGTTCTTCATACAGATCGGCAGCTTTCATCAAGATGTCAGCACGCTTGTCGCCATTGCAGCCAATCCAGCTTTGCGCTGCCGACAGGGCTTGTTCTGCGTCGCTCAATGTCGCCTCGATCACCTCACCCACATGGTCGTCCGAATTTGCAGGGTTGTTCAGTTTTTTGGCTTTCTCGCCGTCGTGTTCAATCGCCATCAGAGGCTCAGCATGCCATTGGGTGTGCATGAACGGTGCCCGCGCAGCATTAAATGCCTCAACATCCAGGGCATTGTGCAAATCCCACCCACGCGAATTCTGTCTTGAATCACCATATAGATTGGGTGGCCAGACGATGGCATCGCTGGGCGCATCTCCCAATGCACTCAAAAGAGCAAACGGATCCCTGGCGATCAATTCTGCGGGAACGGACTGGTCGACGATCTGGTTGACGAAAGACGAGTTAGCACCGTTTTCAAGCAGGCGCCGCACCAGATAAGCCAGCAAGTCACGGTGCGCACCTACTGGTGCATAGATTCGGCATTTTGTCCCCTCATTTTGAAGTACCTGGCGATGAACCGCTTCACCCATGCCATGCAGTCGCTGAAATTCGAATGCGTCCTTGTCTTTGGCCAGATTAAGCACGGCGGCAATGGAGTGTGCATTGTGTGTGGCAAATTGGGGATAGATGCGATCGGTTTTTGCCATCAACTGCTGTGCGCAGCAGATATAGGCAACATCGGTCGCCGATTTGTTGGTGAACACCGGAAAGTCTTCCAGACCTTCCACCTGCGCACGTTTGATCTCGGTATCCCAATAGGCGCCCTTGACCAGCCGGATCATGATTTTGCGGTCGAGCGATTTCGCAAGTTGATACAACCAATCAATGAGCGCAGATGCCCGTTTTCCATACGCCTGTACAACAACGCCAAATCCATCCCAGCCAGCCAACCTTTGATCGGCCAGCACGGCTTCAATCACATCCAGCGACAAATCGAGCCGATCGGCCTCTTCCGCATCAATGTTCAGGCCGATATTTGCTTCCCGCGCCTGCAACACGATTTCAAGCGTCCGCTCCACCAATTCCGACATGACACGATCTTGCTGCCCGTATTCATAGCGGGGATGCAATGCTGAAAGCTTGATCGAAATGCCGGGATTTTGACGGATATCTTTCGAATTCGCTCGTTTTGCGAGTGCATCGATCGCGTGAGAGTAGGATTTGAAATATTCTTGCGCATCGGCTTCGGTCAGCGCCGCCTCGCCAAGCATGTCATAGGAGTAGGTAAACCCCTGCTTCTCCATGGCAATACCGCGATCAATCGCACTTTCAATGGTTTCACCGAGGACAAACTGGTTGCCCATCTCCCTCATCGCATGTTTCACCGCTGTGCGAATGACAGGTTCACCCAGTCGTTTGATCAGGCCATGCAACACACCGGGGATACCCGAGTCGTTTTCATCGTCCAGCACCTTGCCTGTCAGCATCAGAGCCCAGGTTGAGGCGTTGACCAATGACGAAGATGACTTGCCCAGATGCGCGCCCCATTTTGATGGTGCAATCTTGTCCTCAATCAACTCGTCGATGGTTTCATTGTCCGGCACCCGCAAGAGCGCTTCAGCCAGGCACATCAGGGCAATGCCTTCGTCGGTGGATAATCCGTATTCGGCCAGAAACACCTCCATCAAGCCTGGCTGTTCATCGGAACGAATGTTTTCAACCAGCGTTTCGGCATGCGCTGAAATTGCTGCACACCGCGCGGCACTCAAGCCAGCTTGCGCAACAAGCATGTCCAGCACTTGCCCTTCCTTGGCAGTGTGCAGGGACCGGATTTTTTGGCGAAGCTCAGAATGACAGTCCAATCGGGTTCTCCTTTTCACACCTTCTATTATGTCGAATTTTAATCGGGCCGTTCGTCTTTATTCGCAAAACATTTGTGCTAAAGAACCAAAGATTACAAAAATGATGGGTGATTAGACGTGAAATCTGATAAAAATAGTGAATTAGACCAATTTGACACGGAGATTCTCAGAATAGTTTCCCAGAATGGGCGCATTCCGGTCGCAGACCTTGCGCGACGCATCGGCCTTTCAAAGACACCGTGTCAGGTGCGGTTAAAGCGGCTACAGGAGCAAAATTACATTGTCGGGTTCAGGGCGGTCTTGAATCCACAAAAACTCGGGCAGGAACATGTGGCTTTCACGGAGGTAAAACTGTCAGACACGCGCGAAGAGGCACTGTCAGAGTTCAACACTGCTGTCCAATCCATTCCCGAGATCGAACAATGTCACATGATTGCTGGTTCTTTTGATTATCTGGTGAAGATCAGAACGTCCGACATTCAGGCCTATCGCAAGCTTTTGGGTGAGACGATCTCCATGCTGCCGCACGTGTCCAACACGTCCACTTTCGTGGCCATGCAGTCGGTCAAGGATTTTGCTTACTAAACCGATGAACGAACAAAAGATGGACCAACCGCTACGCGGCAAGCTCAGGTCATGGCTGCAGGTCAGAGACCGTGTCTCCGGCTCTTATCACCCCGCCTTCTATCACTTCCGCATAAACTCCCATATCGCTGTGGCCGAAATGATCATCAAGCAGTGAAGGGATATCCAGATCACGTTGTGCTGTTTGAAGATTGACCTGTGTCGCAGGGCAACGCTTGGTGCGTCTGATGATGCGCACTTTGGCGCTACCCAATTCAATCTCCTGTTCCATCGCCTCCAACTCGGCAAAGGCTGGCCATCCGTCCACGAGCAGGTTTCCCCGAAAGCGATGCGGATCGACTAGGGATCCAATTTTCTCACCCAGCGCACGAACTGAAGCCAAATTGATGATTGAAACTGCGTGCATAAATTGCGGCGACGTCACGCAGACATCGGTGAAATGGATGTCGCCGCCATCGATGAAGGTGGGCGATTGATCGGCATCAAGACCGACCACGCCAGCAATAAACTGGTTGGCCTGCTGCTGGCCCGAAGGCGTTGAGCAATCGAACACAAACCCGGTTTCGCGATCTTGGACGGTCAATGTCCTCGTGCTTACATCGAACTCGGTATGAAGGCGCGCCAGCGCCTCATCGCGGGCAAGTACATGAAACCTGCTCTTGGGCATCGGGCGCGGATTTTCCGGGTTCACTCCACTGCCGTTTCGGGCAAAGGAAAACGTGCGATCAAAGGGAAAACCGCGTCCCTTCTCCAATGTCACAGTATCGAGGGTTTTGCCTGACAATCCCTTGATCGGATAGGAGAGCATTTGAACAATGCTGGCGGTCATCTCTCAATTTCCTCAAACTCTTCTGCGATAATGTCGGCGATAAGCGCGCAATCGTCTTTGGAAAAACTCAAGGGGATTCTCATGTCAAAAATGCGACTAAGAATAGCGAGAGACTTTGCGAGCTTCTGCTCGGGCGCGTAGGTCCAGCTGTCATACCGGCTGGTAAAGCCAACCGGATTTGCGTCGCCAAACCATTTCAGTTCAACACCGCGTTCAAGACAGGCTGCGACAAAGTTTCGGCACTTTTCATCGGGCCATTCCGGCGAAAGAAACTGGATGGAAGAACCAACATAGCGCTCGCCATTTGGTCGATGTGGCATCGTGATACCGGACACAGAGCCGAGACGATCTTCAATCACGCGATAGCGGGCATTCCAGCGCTCGATATTGCTTTCAAGTTGCT
>JAHEJF010000280.1 GCA_024639025.1 Ahrensia sp.
CGCCGTTTGTGGGCGCAGTGACAATGCGGCTTCCCACGGCATTTTCCTCGTTCACCGCCATGGCATACACATTCAGCCAATCATTGGCTTCAAGCGGATTATAGCGGTTGGATCTGCGGCGTTCGCCTAATTGTTCCGCCAATTTTGCCGCGCGTCTTTTAACTTTCAATCCGCCCGGCAGTATGCCTTCTGCATGAATGCCGCGTTCGATGCATTCTTCCATTGCGTTCCAGATATCATCCAGACCGTCATTGAGTTTCTGGGAGTCGACCCTGGTCAGTTCATTAGCCTGCTTCATCTGGGCGATGGATTTTCCGGATTTGCGCGCCATTTCAAGCATTTCCTTACTGTTCTTGAAAGGATATGGCGCACCGGGATCATGCGGCGGTGCCGGCGCAGTTTCAATCCGCTGCAATTCTTCCTCGGTGACGACAAAGCCGCCACCAATTGAGTAATAAACCCGTTTGAGCAATGTACGGCCGTCCGCTGCAAGCGCTGAAAACGTCATGCCATTGGCATGTGCAGGCAATGGATTTTCCCGATCGAACACAAGATCGGTCTTGGGATCGAATTTGTAGGTGGGATGGCCTTCCGGGTTAACAGTTTTTGAGTTTGTGATTTCTGCCAGTGTTGGCTCAATGAGCGCCGGGTCGATGGTGGACGGTAAGTGGCCCGCCAATCCCAAAATAACTGCCCTGTCGGTTGCGTGACCGACGCCGGTGAAAGCAAGCGAGCCATGCAGCGATGATTTCAACCGAGCTACGTTGGCTCCTGCCGGACGTGGCCACTCGCCGTCTGCGATTTCATCAAGAAACCTAGCAGCCGCAGTCATGGGTCCCATCGTGTGCGATGACGACGGTCCGATACCAATTTTGTAGAGATCAAAGATCGATAGAAACATGAGCTACTCCAACATTACTGGAGGATACCTCATGCGCGCCATACATCAATTTCATTGCCGACGCCGAATGCCATGGACGCGACATGAAATCGCAGCGTTCTATAAATCAACAATGTAGAAAAGATAGGATCAGGAGACGGGTTGAACGTTGGGAACGACTTCAGTACCCGAGCCGCTTATCAACACAATTGCACACACAACCAACACGAATCCGGTTAACGCCCAAGCTGTAATATTCCAACAGGGTCTGCTAGTGTTTTCGTCCATAAAACGATCACTCACGTTACTTGTTTCCTCACCGTTTTGCAGTGCAAAACTTTCGCCGCGGTCTATACGCCCGGCCCTATCACTGCGCAAGCACAAAAGCGGTAAAAATTGGGCATATCACCCATGCATTTATGCAATCTTTAATATTAATTGCGTATTATCAGATGCTTAAATGGTTAACAAAGCCCTAATAATTTGGTCACACATTGTTTCGTTTTTGTTAATCCTGTGGCGAAGACGCCGTTATCCCCAGTTCAAAATCGATCGCTGTGGAACAATAGAAGCATTGTTGGCTTGCCTCAGACTGGCTGGCATGCCACCCATAATTTCAAACAAAATTGATACATTGATCACAGGTCGCGGCACGAATGAAAGCTATCACCAAGGCGTCTTCAGGCGATATGGCGCTGCTCATTCTGGTGGCCGTGATGTGGGCATCAGCTTTTACGGCAATCAAGGTAGCCGTGCCCGAGGTCGGGCCAATCTGGCTAGCCGCTATTCGCGTTGCCATTGGCGCACTTGCGCTCGCCCCCTACGCGTTGATCAAGGGGCTGGTTTTCCCCGGCACGATTGCGGTGTGGCTGCTCGTGGTGATCATGACGCTGCTGAATGTGGTGTTTCCCTTTTTTCTGATTTCCTGGGCTGAACTGACCATCGATGCAGGCGTCACATCTCTGCTGATGGGCGTTGGACCGTTCCTGGCGCTGACCGCAAGCCACATCTTTACTACCGACGACAAAATCAATCGACGCAAAGCACTTGGCGTTGCTCTGGGATTTACCGGTGTAGTCACGATCGTGGGCTGGGATGCGCTCAATCAATTGGGTGGTAACCACATGTTGGCGCAATTGTCCGCGATGGGTGGATGCGTTTGCTATGTCATTGCTGGGATATTGATCCGGCGCATCGACATCCCGCCAATTCCACTCGCGTTCTTGGCACTGCTGATCGGAACGGTGATCCTCATTCCGCTCGCCACCGTCACCGATGGCATGCTGACAACCCTACCTTCGGGTACCGCTCTGTGGGCCCTGCTCTATCTGGGTGTATTTCCCACCGGCATTGCCTATATTCTTCGCTTCCACCTGATCAACAAGGTGGGCTATTCGACCTTCTCGATGTCGGTCAATATGATTCCGGTTTTTGGAATCCTCATGGGATTTTTGCTGCTTGGCGAACAATTGCGGCCGCAGGTACTGATCGCATTGATTTTGGTTCTTCTTGGCCTTCATTTCATGCGATCCGGGGGGCCGCAAACCAGTGTCAGTGCAAATAAGCCTGCAGAATGAACATGTCTGCACGCCCCACCACAAGGATCATTGCTTTGGATGCCGCCCGCGGTTTTGCGTTGGTGGCCATGGCGGTCTATCACTTTGGTTGGGATCTATCCTTTTTTGGCTATGTGGATTCAGCTTCAGTCAATGATGGTTCATGGAAGATATTTGCCCGCTGCATTGCGTCGTCATTTCTTTTTCTGGTCGGCATCGGACTGGTGCTGGCGCATCAAAATGGCGTGCGGTGGCGCGGGTTTTGGCGGCGTTGGCTGAAAATTGCGGCCGCGGCGCTGATCATCACCGTTGCAACCTACTTCTTCACACCTGATGCCTTCATCTTTTTCGGAATCTTGCATCAGATCGCCTTTGCCAGCCTGGCAGGCCTGATATTCCTGCGGTTGCCAGCGTTGTTGCTCATTGCCCTGGGCATTGCATGGGTATTGCTCGCCCCGATGCTCAAATCCGAAGTCTTCGATGACCTGTATCTGGCATGGACCGGGCTGCAGGCCCAAGGTGTGCGATCAAACGACTACGTGCCGGTCTTTCCTTGGTTTGGTGCCGTTCTGATGGGCATGGGTTTTGGCAAACGTGCCAACTTGGCCGGCTGGTTCGAACAATTGCGCGGAATCACCCATGGCAAATCAACCGGTATTTTGGCATTTCTTGGTCGCCACAGTCTGATTGTCTATCTGGTCCACCAACCCCTGTTGATCGGGTTAATCTATGTTTTTTCCATGATCGCGCCTGCGCAAGTGGATGAATTGGCTTTGCAAGCCCAGTTTGAAACGAGTTGCGAACAATCCTGCGGGTTGGAGCATAACGCCACGCGGTGCGTTTATTTCTGTGGCTGTGTCGCAGCACGATTGCAGGCAGAAGCGTTGTTCACGCCGGTGATGACAGGAAAGCTCGATTTCGCCTCTGGTCAACCGGCGGAAATTTCGCGACTATGCAGTATCGAAATGCTTGAAATACCAAACCAATGACACATACGCCATCGACCATAGACCGTCCCAATACCATTCCATGGCCACCGATTATCGTTGTCTGCACAATCGCAATCGGAGTCATCTTGAATGGGCTCTACTCCCTTGGCAGCCCTTTTGGACTTGTGGGCGAATTGCTTTTTGGACTCGGTCTGATGACTATTGTTATCGCGATCCTGATCGATATCGGGGCGATGCGCACCATGAGCAAGGCCAAAACAACAATCCTGCCCAACAAGGGCAGCGCACATCTGGTTACCAAGGGTGTCTTTGCATTCAGTCGGAACCCGATCTATCTGGCCAATGCGATGCTTATATTTGGCTTGGGCCTGGTATTTGCCAATTACTGGCTTTGCCTGGCGATGCCCTTTGCCGCTTATGCGACGCAAAAACTAGCCATTGAGCGAGAAGAAAAGCATCTCGAAACCCGGTTTGGCAGCAGCTATCGATCCTACAAAAAGAAAGTCAATCGTTGGATTTAGGCGCTTACGTTTGACCTGCTCAGTGCGCCTTTCGCTTTGACATTCAATTCCGGTTACGTTTTCATCGCTGCTTCGGCAAGGGGGTGACACATGACAATCGGGCAAGACCCTTTCAAACAGTCTCCTGA
>JAHEJF010000012.1:0-773 GCA_024639025.1 Ahrensia sp.
GGTTTGGCTTCAAACCTAAAAATATCTGCCAGTATTTGGCCGATAGCCGAACAAGCTTAATCGACTGCTCGCTGCCTGCTCCGGAAGATTTGCCTACTCTTAAAGAAGTAAGATACGTAAAATCAAAGCAGCAAACCAAGGAATTGCACTTGAGCCAAACCGCTGCAAACAAATTGTACGACTCAACCATCTATCAACTTGCACTTTCTGACCTCAATCAGATTTTCCTCACTGATACCGCTGATGCGATCGATTCAGTCGTTTACAATGGGAGAGTGAACTCAGTAGACAAATCAACAGGGAACCGTGTTTCAACCTGCATTCTGTCAATACATGTGAAAAAAGAAGTCTTTTTAAAGATAAATCTATCACAGGTGGATGCAAAAGAGTGCTTTAGATATTTGAAAGGCGTTGGGAGCTCCAAGCTTTATGGATTAACTGCTGTTCCGCCTGTGATGAGTCTAAACACTGAGGATGATCGATTCGTAGAGGCGTATGGTGTAGCCGAGTATCTAAATGAAGGCACAAACCTTGCCGCCATGGATTGGCAGGACTTTGAGCATCTCGTTAGGCAGGTATTTCAAAATCATTTCAGCTCGGAGGGTATGGAAGTAAAAGTTACACAATCCAGCCGCGATCGAGGTGTCGATGCAATCGCCTTTAATCCTGACCCAATCAGTGGTGGCAAGATTGTTATCCAAGCCAAACGATATACAAATGTCGTCGACGTTTCAGCTGTGCGAGATTTGTATGGCACCACAATGAATGAAGGC
>JAHEJF010000012.1:783-14964 GCA_024639025.1 Ahrensia sp.
TATGCAATCAGGTCGATCTGTCCATTAGGCGTTGATGGGGAACACAATGAATGAAGGCGCGATGAAGGGTGTGCTTGTGACGACATCGAACTTCGGCCCAGATGCATATGAATTTGCACAAGGTAAGCCTATAACTCTGGTCAGTGGAGCCGGGTTGCTTTCTATGTTGGCTAACACTGGATACAAGGCCCGCATAGACCTTAAGGAAGCCAAAGCTCTCTTGAAAGAACAAGAGTGACCGAAAGTTAAAGAATGCATTTGAGCGCTTGGTAATTAAGTGCGAAATACCGAACACTTTGACCTATGTTTTTCGTACTAGTTACGTACTCATAAATCGCAAATTTGCTAAATCATTGAAATCATTGGCGCACCCGACAGGATTCGAACCTGTGACCTCTGCCTTCGGAGGCACATTGTAATCTAATGAATTCAATGGCTTATAGTGAGCACTGCCTTTATGAGGCAGCGTTCGTGTGAATTTATCATATTGAAAACATGAGAAAAAATCGAGTAACTCCAATGATAACGATTTGTGAGTCTAAAGTGAGACAAAAGTCGCTTTGACGACCGCTATCGAAGGTAATTCAGACGTCACCGGCTCATTCCGCGGAGTCCGTTTCGTGCCACTTCAAGACGATTTAGCATTCGCAATCCAAGGTCCGCTATGCGGACAAAGCTGCTGTTGAACGACCACCCATTTGAATGATATCGAAACACTAACTCAGCTATTCGAAGAGAATAGTTTTTGGCAAGTCCGGCAAGTATGATTGGCACCAAAATCAGCAAAATTCCATCAGAGCAGAAAACTGGTACGGCACAGTGGCAGTGCTACATCGCCTGATTTTGATCCTACCGCATTGACAAAGCGCTCGCCCAACGCAATTTGCTATCATGAAGATCACGATTCTGGACGATTATTTCGACACACTACGCACACTGTCGTGCTTCGAAAAGCTTGGTGGCCACGATGTTACGGTTTGGACTGACCATATTCAGGCAACTGAAGGTCTCGCCGAACGGCTCTCCGAAACCGAAGTGTTGGTTTTATTTCGCGAACGCACCAAAATTGGCGCTGATCTATTGGCACGATTGCCAAATCTGAAAATGATCAGCCAGCGTAGCGTATATCCACATATCGACGTGCCGGCATGCACCAAAAATGGTGTACTTCTATGTTCGAACCAGCACAAGGGCACACCTTCTTATGCGGCCTCTGAGCTAACATTTGGATTGTTGTTGGCAGCCATGCGCCAGATCCCCCAGCAGATGGAAGCCTTGAAGAATGGGCAGTGGCAGATTGGTGTCGGGCATACTGTTCGCGACAAGATGCTTGGCATTTGGAGCTATGGACGGATCGGCAAAGCGGTTGCGGATTATGCTTCTGCTTTTGGAATGAGAGTGCAGGTTTGGGGCTCAGACGCTTCATGCGCACGGGCATTAGCCGATGGTCATATTCGCGCGGAAAGCAGAGAGGCATTTTTTGAGACAAGCGATGTGATTTCACTCCATATTCGGCTTTACCCTGAAACCAAAGGCGTTGTAACAGCCCGGGATCTCGCGCGGATGAAACCAGATTCTTTGCTCATCAACACCAGCCGTGCCGGTTTGATCGAACCAGATGCATTGGTTGACGCCTTGCAAAATGGTCGGCCCGGAATGGCAGCCATCGATGTGTACGAAAACGAGCCAGTTCTGAACGCCGATCACCCGCTCTTGCACATGGACAATGTCGTGTGCACACCGCATATCGGATATGTGAGCAAAGAGGAGTATGATCTGCAATTTGGTGACATATTCGATCAAATCGTCGCCTATTGTGCAGGTGATCCAATTCACATGATCAACCCGGAAGTCTGGCCCAATCATTAAGGCATATATCCATGTCAGAATGCATGGCTGCTATAAAGACATGGCATTTCACTTTCGCAGCGTTTCCGACTATTTTGTATCCGAAAGGATACAATTATGAAAACCGCAAAATTTTTCTCACGAATCCGCGCAGCTCAGAACCTGTCAAACGCATTTGCAAATGGCCGGACACCGCGCAGTTCTGACCTGGATACCCTGGGCCTGCCCGATAGCTGCAAGTCAAGCTTCAAACGCTGATAGAACTGCGCTTTCTAGGCAAGATGATCGAGATCGTCTTGCCGGATGTTTCCGGCCCACCATCATTGGATCGAACAATCAAGTTCCCGCCATGGGATTTGGCAACATCTTTGGCGAGCGAGAGCCCCAAACCGCTGCCCGAATTGGTCTCTTCGCCCGTAGAAAATGGCTGAGACAGTGCAATCAACGTGTCTTCGTCTAACGGCTCGCCATCGTCTGTTACCCCAATTTCTATGATTTGATCCTCTGGATTGATAGTTAGGCCCACACTGATTTTGCTGTCACAACTGTTGTGGCGAACCGCATTGTCGACAAGATTCACAATTGCTTCACGCAGTAAAATCTCATGGCCATGATAAGGTAGAGTCTCGATGTCCATATCGAGAGATATCTCCTGACCCTTTTCCAGCGCTGATGCCGCAATTGTCTGAGCGGCATGTGCAACAATTTTGCACAAATCAATATCCTTCATGTTTTCGGTACTCAGCGCATGCGCACTGGCGCTCGATAGCATTTGATTGATCATTTTGCCGGTATCATCGCTTGTGCTCACGATCTCGTTCAGCGCCAACTTCAAGTCCGGTTTCTCGTCGGACGCCAGAGCGGCTTGAGCTTGCACCTTGATTGCTGCAACCGGGTTTCTGAGCTGGTGCGCGGCATTGCCGATAAACTGCTCGCGGTTTTGTTTGGAGCGGGCCACACGCTTAAACAGCTCATTCATCGCGACTACAATGCCCGACAGCTCAACCGGCATCGCACGTTTGATGGGGGCAAGATCCTGCGATGTGCGATTATCGATTGCCTCTTGCAGCTCACTTATGGGACGTAAACCTCGGCTGACAGCGAACCACACAATCGCGCCAGCAGCCAGTACTACGGCGAACAGACGCAGCAGCGATCGCCCGAACAATGATATGGTCAGTTGATCGCGCGTGCTCGTATTCTGCCAGGTAGTGATGGTGGCCCAACCGTTGAGCAAACCGCCCGAGAGAAATTGGCGCACTGCGGTCACACGCACTTGTCGCCCATTGTACTCGCCATCATAAAATATTGGGGTTTCATCTTGGAGTTCCATACCTTCCGGTATTCGGGGGTAACCAGAATAGCCGGTAACGAATGCACCGCGAGGTCCCGTGACATAGTAGAAGAATTCGTCGCCAAGGTTCTCGGTCAATATCTCGAGCGTGTTTTCGGCCAAAAGCGATCCGCTGGATGCAACGATGTTTTCCGAAAGCGTCAGCATCGCCGCGAGTAACGTGCGGTCATGCAGATCCTTGGAGACACGCTGTGCCGAATAGAAAGTTTCCAGCGACACAATTGCAGCGACGGCTGTCAAAGGTATCAGTAGCCAAATGAGCAGGCGTGTTCGGATTGAGTTCATCATATTGCCCTGAAACAATAGCCTAGACCGCGGACTGTTTTGATTTCCGTTTCCGAACTGGTCAGTTTCTTGCGCAAGCGGTGAACATAAAGCTCCACAGTGCTGTCTTCGACATCAGCACCCGTCCCGTAAAGATGATCGAGAATTTGCGCCTTCGACACAACGCCGCCTCTGGAGTTCATCAAGATTTCAAACAGCGCATACTCTCTTCTGGGTAGGTCAACGAGGTCGCCATCGAGAGAAATTTGCTTGGCGGTTGGATCAAACTCAATCTTACCCAAATGAAGTTTCGGTAGAATATCCTTGCCAGCCCTGCGAAGCAGCGCGCGAGCGCGTGCCAAAAGCTCCGCCAGCTCAAAGGGCTTTGTCAGATAATCATCTGCCCCCAGGTCCAAACCCTCAACCTTATCACCGAGCCCGTCTCGCGCGGTCAACATCATGATGGGTGTTTGTGTCGCAGCTTCGCGCAGATCGCTGAGTATCTCTAAACCAGAGCGTCCGGGCAGATTGACATCCAGGATAATAAGATCATGGCTCTCGGTGTTCAGAAATTCGACCGCACCAGCACCCTCGTGCAAAAGATCCACGCCGTGTCCTTCTGCCTGAAACGCCTTTGCGATGCCCTGCGCCAGTGGCTTGTTATCTTCTACGACCGCGATACGCACATTATTCTCACATCAGATTTGAAAGCTGGATGAAAGGTTCAACGGGTAAACCATTGGATGTCAATACAGCATTTTTGGGAGGAGATGCTATGCCGATGAATTATCATCTGGTCTTCTCCTTTGCACAATCCGGGAGGAAATCATGACTAAAATCAAATCAATAGCAACCGCGCTGGCGGCTGGCACGATCGCGATGTCCATGGGATTTGCAGCCCATGCCGACTCACATGCAGTCGACATGTCAGGCAAGACAGTAACTTGGACAATCCCCTTTTCTGAGACAGGTGGATCAGCCAAATGGGCCAACTTCTTTGCACCGCTTTTGTCAGAAGCATTGCCTGGCGAACCAACAGTTGTCGTAAAATTCATGCCTGGTGCTGGATCAACCAAAGGCGCTAACTGGTTCCAAACCCAAAAAGATGGCGGCGGGGAAATCATGTTTGGCACATCCGGATCGACACAGTTCCCCTATCTGCTGGGTGATCCACGTGTTCGCTACGAGTACAAGGACTGGGTTCCAGTTATGGCATCGGGCACCGGCGGGGTTGCCTATTTGAACAAGGAAGACGGCGCGAAATTTGATGGCTCTGCCAACGGACTGAAAGACAGCAAGTTCATTTATGGCGCACAGGGCGCAACAAGCTTGGACCTGGTTGCACTTCTGGCCTGGGAGATGCTTGGCATGGACGTGGAGCCGGTGTTTGGTATCAAGGGTCGCGGTGACGGACGCCTGATGTTTGAGCGCGGTGAAGCCAATATCGACTATCAAACATCTTCAGGTTATCTCGGTGGGTCAATGCCGATGGTTGAAGCTGGTGACGCAGTTCCAATGATGAGCTGGGGTGCTCTGGATGACGATGGCAATATTGTACGAGATCCGACATTCCCTGACATGCCAACATTCAAGGAAGTGTGTGAAGCGACAGATGGTTGCGAAACTTCTGGTGCAGCATGGGAAGCTTGGAAAGCCTTCTTCGTGGCCGGTTTCCCGTCACAAAAAATCGCATTCCTTCCAGCTGGGATCGACCAAAGCGTGGTGGACACGGTAGTGGCCGGCTTTGAAGCTGTTCGCTCTCGTTCTGACTTTGCGGAGATCTCGTCCAAGCGCGTGGGTAAATACCCAATGTTTGTAGGCGCTGGCGCGGCAAAAGCAGCCGAAGAAGCCACGACGATCTCAGCTGAAGCCAAGGGCTTTGTGGTCAACTGGCTCTCAGAGGCCTACGGCGTCGAGCTCAAATAAGACGCCCAATCAATGCTGCGCCCCATGGGGCGCGGCTATAACAGCAAAAAATTGAGGGAGACGCCGATGGATGCCTTCATGCAAGCCGTGCCTGCCTTGGGTGACGCATTTGGATTGATCCTGCAACCAGTTGTTCTTGGTTACTTGATATTGGGCGTGGTCATGGGCCTTTGCGTTGGCGTGTTTCCTGGTCTGGGTGGTATTGCCGGCCTTTCTCTACTTCTGCCCTTCATGTTCGGCATGGAACCCATATTCGGCCTGGCTCTGATGATTGGAATGGTCGCCGTTGTTCCGACCTCAGATACATTCGCATCTGTTCTGATGGGGATACCGGGTTCTTCTGCGAGTCAGGCAACCGTTCTTGATGGCTTTCCCATGGCCAAGAAAGGCGAAGCGGCAAGGGCCCTATCAGCGGCGTTTTCATCCTCCCTGTTCGGCGGTCTGATGGGTGCAGCATTCCTGACTGTCTTCATCCTGATCGCGCGACCGATCGTTTTGTCTTTCGGATTGCCTGAAATGTTGATGATGACGATCCTGGGCCTGTCCATGGTTGCCATTCTCGCGGGACGTGTTGCCATCAAGGGTGTCGCAGCGGCGGGGCTCGGACTGGTTGTCGGCACGATCGGGGCGGCTGACTCAGGTGGCAGCCTACGTATGTCGAGCTATGACATCCCCTACATCGTCGACGGCTTCAAACTGGTCATCGTCGGGCTTGGCATCTTCGCAATCCCTGAAATCGTGTCGCTGCTGCGGCAAGACCGTGCAATCTCCAAGAATGCTGAACTGGGTGCCGGTTGGGCCGATGGCGTTAAGGATTGGTGGGCCAATAAGTGGCTCTCACTGCGGTGCTCTGTCATCGGGGTTGTGGTCGGCGTTATTCCCGGGCTCGGCGGGTCAGTGGTTGACTGGATCGCCTATGGTCACACCGTGCAATCGACAAAAGACAAATCGCAATTTGGACAAGGCGAAGTTCGGGGCGTGATTGGACCGGAAAGTTCCAACAACGCAAAAGAGGGCGGCGGACTGGTTCCAACCCTGTTGTTTGGCATTCCCGGATCGGGTTCCATGGCGATTTTCATCGGTGCCGTCGCGCTCTTGGGATCGGGCACGATTGAAGTCGGGCCGGGCATGCTCAAAGACAATCTGGATATGACCTACGCCATTGTTTGGCTGTTGGCCCTGGCCAATGTGGTGGGCACGGTCCTGTGTATTGCTGCTTCGGGCGGCATTGCCAAGTTAACCACCATTCGCTTCACATTGCTGGCCCCGTTCCTGTTCATGCTCATCTCATTTGCGGCATTTCAGTCGGGGCAGAATTTTGCCGATCTGGTTGCATTGTTTGGATTTGGTCTGATCGGCATCATGCTCCGACGCTTTGACTGGTCACGGCCTGCATTCCTCATTGGTTTTGTTCTATCCAACCCGGTCGAAAAGTTCACCAATCAGGCCTTCCAGATTGCTTCGTTCCGTTTCCGGGACAGTACACAAGCCGGGTTTGAATACATCTTCAGCCCGATCGTCATTGTCCTGCTTGTTATCACGGTCGTCTCAGTGTTCCTGGGCATTCGTCAGGCCAAAAGTATCCTGGCTGAGGGCGATGTCAAATCAGGGTCAAAACGTGCGCCAATGATCTTCCTGCTCGCAGTCATGGCTTATCTTGTGGCGACCTATTGGAATGCATCTTTGATCAATGATCGGTTGATGGGAGACAAGATTATCCCCATGACGGTATCCGCAGTCGCCCTTGCCGGTTGTCTGGTCTTGCTGGTTCAAATGATCAGACGGCCTGAAACTGACATCGTATTTGCGGATCGGGAAGTGGCCGGCGAAGACGCTGAAGCTGCACACGGCCTTTGGCCAACACTTGCATGGTTTGCGGGACTGTTAGGGCTGACGGCCCTGTTCGGGTTCATCATTGCACTTGGCATATTCCTTGTGAGTTTTCTTCGCCAACGGGCCGGACTGACTTGGGTGCACGCTGCCATCTACGCCGCGGCTGGGATCGTATTCATGTGCTTCATGGCGTGGTCGTTGAACCGAGATTTCCCGCCCGGCCTGCTGCAAGACTATGCGGATCTGCCGTGGCCGTTAAAGTAAGGGTGATCGAATGAACAAAAACATTCCCTGCATCCTGATGCGTGGTGGCACCTCCCGCGGTCCTTATTTCAACCGCAATGACTTGCCTGAGCATCGTGATGATGTAGCCAGGATTTTGATCGCAGCACTGGGAGCCGGGCATCCGCTCAATATTGACGGCATTGGCGGCGGCAATGCAGTCACAACCAAGGTCGCCATGCTCTCCAAGTCAGATGATGGATGGGCGGATGTTGATTACTTCTTCGCTCAGGTTGCGGTCGACAAGCAGGAAGTCGACTTTTCGCCTACGTGCGGGAACATCCTTTCCGGCGTGGGCCCGGCCGCCATCGAGATGGGGCTAATTCCCACAAACGGTGAAGAAACCAGCGTTAAGATACGTAGTACCAATACGGGTGCACTGATTGAAGCAAAAGTGCAAACGCCCGGTGGATCGGTGAACTACGAGGGTGATGCAAGAATCGATGGTGTGCCCGGCACAGCAGCGCCGATCATCCTCAATTTCATGAATGTGATCGGATCAAAAACAGGTGCGCTATTTCCCACTGGCAATGCTCTGGATGTTATCGATGGCTTCGAAGTAACGTGCATTGATGTGGCTATGCCCATGGTCATCGGCAGGGCTGCCGATTTTGGCATCACGGGATATGAAAGTCGCGAAGAACTGGACGAGAACAAAACCCTGTTCGAAAAATTTGAACCTATACGCATTAAAGCTGGCAAGCGCATGGGCATGGGCGATGTAACGCAATCGGTGACACCAAAATTTGGATTGCTGGCAGAACCGCGTGAAGGCGGCGCAATTGCGGCGCGCTATTTCATGCCCTGGACGACGCACCCCTCTTACGCAGTGACAGGCTCTATCTGCACCGGATCATGTCTGATGGTGCCTGGCACGGCAGCAGAGGGTTTGGCAAAATTGCCTGAAAGCAACCCTACCGACCTGAAGATCGAACATCCAAGTGGCGCCATCGATGTTGTAATGGACGGACAGTTTGAGAACGGGGAGTTTCGCTTGAATTCTGCTGGATTGCTACGCACTGCCCGCAAATTGATGTCCGGCGATGTTCACGTCCCTGCGTCAGCTGTTGAGTGACTGCAAGAATGTCTGACCCTTTTGGGTTATCCTGACAATTGGCGCATTGTTGTAATCCATGGCGCGCTCAATCAGGCCAAACTCTGTTGCGTCTTCCCAGATCGTCAACCGCGGACAAGATGTCCGCCAAGCCTCCATCACATCCTCATAGGGTCGTGATTGTTTTGAAATCCATGTCACCAGATCGATTATCAGTTCCTTGTTTTCCATTTGGATCTCCCGTTCAGGACGGATTTTGAGAGGAATTGGCCAGCATGCGTGCAACCAGCGGCGCGCCCAAAATGACGATGAAGATTCGCAAGATGTGATGGGCAACAACAAAAGCAACATCAGCACCGACGATCAACGCCAACACTGTCATTTCGGCTTGTCCACCAGGTGCAAAAGACAAGAGCGCCTCCATGCCCGGAGCAAGGCCGAGCCAGTAAATCGTTTCGACAAACACAATGGTGAGCAGAATGAGAATGACGCAAAATCCAAGACCCGCGACCAGATCGCGGCGAATCTCTGTGCTGGTGATGCCGACATATTTTGTGCCCACCATCATGCCGATAAAGAACTGTGCGGCCCAAATCGCTTCGGCAGGTGGCCTGAAATGCAAGCCGCCAGCCACCGTAACCAAGGCGGTCAATATCAGGGGGCCCAGAATTGCAGCACCGAACATGCCTATTTTGCGTGCCACCTGCCAGCCGATCAGGGCGCAAGCGATCATTGTCAGAATCTCAATCATTGGAATTTCTGCAGCTGGTAAGCCCGGTGGCTTAGTCAGATCCGCATCCCAAATACCCCTTAAAAGGAACGGCAAGGCAACAATGACCACCAGCACCCGGGTGGCATGAATGAGGCTCAATGCGCGTACATTGCCGCCCGCTTCCTCACCAAAGAGGAGCATGTCCTGGAGGCCACCTGGCATCGCAGCATAGTAGGAAGTGGCAAAGTCATATCCGCAATATCGCTGAAAATAGGGCACCCCGATCAATCCGATGCATACAACCATTATGGGGACCAGGATCAGCGTCGGGATCATGGAAGGAAATCCGGCAAGGACTGCAGGTGTAAGCGTCGCGCCGACAGCGACGCCCAAGATAGTGCGCATCCCATCGCTCAACATTTTGATCCCGCGCATGGGCACACCGGCCATCGCCGCAATCAGGCATGCGAAAATTGGTCCCAAGAGCCAGGGCAGCGGTAAGTCGAAAAAGGCAAACAAAGCCACCCCAATGCCTGCGACCACAAAGGCATTGAGAGCGGCATTCACGCTTCCAACCCCTTCAGGCGATAACGCAATGAGTTCTCAAGATGCGCTTCGGCTGCAGTCGCTGCTGCATCGGCGTCGCGCACCTTCAGCGCATCGACAATTGCACGGTGTTCTGCAAGCACGACATCCACACGATCCGGATCTGTATAGGTAGTAGGCCCGAGCAAAAGCATCGAATTGTTCAGAGCGCGTGCAGCATCAAGCAAGAAACGATTGCGCCCGGCAAGATACAGACATTTGTGAAAGTCCTGATTGATCGATGCACCTCGGACTGGATCACCGCGCTGTGCATCTATCATGCCATTCAGATCTGAAAGCGTCTCGAACTCTGCCTCGGCACCATGTTGTGCCGCCATCTGTGCCGCGGTGCGCTCCAACACGATACGCATTTCATAAAGCTCTACGATCTCCGTATGTCCAAGAGTACGTATCACCGCCCCGATTCTCGGTCTGTGTTCCACTATGCCATGCGCCTCCAGACGACGAAGCGCTTCGCGCACTGGTGTTCGCGAAAGTCCCAGGCGTTCCCCGACTTCTTCCTCACGTAAACGATCACCCGGTGCATAAGTGTTGTCGCGTATGGCCTTCATCAGCGAGTCAAAAGCGGTCTCGCCGCTGGATTGAGATTGTTTTTTATCAGTCATCGTCAAAGGGTTGCCTTTTGTATCCGTTTGGATACAATAAGAGTACAGGAGAAATCAAAGCGTGTCAAAATCTGATCCCTTGTCTCCCGATGTACTGATCATCGGTGGTGGAAACGCTGCATTAACTGCAGCTATCACAGCGCGTGAAAACGGTGCCAGCGTTTCAATTCTCGAGGCTGCACCGAAGCCTTATCGCGGCGGCAATAGCAGACACACCAGGAATTTTCGCTGCATGCATGCCGGCCCCCTTGGCATGTTGACTGACACTTATGGTGAAGACGAATATTATGAAGACCTGCTCAAAGTCACCAAGGGAAAGACAGACCCCGAACTTGCGAAACTCGCAATTCGTTCTTCCGAGGAGTGTTACTGCTGGATGGAAGCGCATGGTGTCCGTTTTCAGCCTTCGCTGTCCGGCACTTTGTCCCTATCGCGCACAAACGCGTTTTTCCTTGGAGGCGGCAAGGCGTTGGTCAACGCCTATTATGCACAAGCAGAAGATCTGGGTGTCAAAATCCACTACGATGCACCAGTCCGCCATTTGCAGATTGAAGAGGGCAAAGTTGTCCACGTCGACGCGGAATTGTCGGGAGAGAAACAGCAGTATACGCCAAAAAATGTGGTGGTTTCCTCAGGGGGATTTCAAGCGGATCTGGACTGGTTGACCGATGCCTGGGGACCGGCGGCGCGGAATTTCCTGATCAGAGGGACACCCTACAATCGCGGCGTCGTGCTGCGCGATCTGCTTGATCAGGACATAGAGTCTGTTGGCGATCCAACGCAGTGCCATGCTGTCGCAATTGACGGTCGCGCACCGAAGTTCGATGGCGGGATCGTGACCAGGCTTGACTGCGTGCCTTTCTCGATTGTTGTGAACAAACATGGCGAGCGATTTTATGACGAGGGAGAGGATGTGTGGCCCAAACGTTATGCCATCTGGGGTCGCCTTGTTGCAGCTCAACCCGATCAGGTGGGTCATGCAATCATCGACTCAAAAAGCCTCGAACTGTTCATGCCCTCGGTCTTTCGGCCCATTAAGGCTGATACAGTTGAGGCACTGGCCAAAGAGCTTGAGCTTCCAGAATCAAAACTCCGCCAGACAATCGATACCTATAATTCGGCGTGCAAGCCGGGCGATTTTCATCCGACAGAGCTTGATGGTCTGGCGACAACCGGAATCGAGCCATCCAAGACCAACTGGGCGCGACCAATCGATACATCGCCATTTTATGCTTATTCGCTCAGGCCGGGCGTAACCTTTACCTATCTGGGGCTTAAGGTCGATCAAAACGCCCGAGTGTCCTCGTCCAATGGACCAATGCAAAATCTATGGGCAGCAGGTGAAATCATGGCGGGCTCCATTCTGGGGCAAGGCTATTTGGCTGGTTTTGGCATGACAATCGGAACCGTTTTTGGGCGGATCGCAGGCAGAGAGGCAGCAGCACATGTCTGATCAAGCTTTGGCGGGTCTGAACAGCGATGACAGGACAATCGCTGAAGCCCGAAGGCAAATGGAAATCTGCAATGCCTGTCGCTATTGCGAGGGCTATTGTTCTGCATTTCCCGCGCTCACCCGCTTACGCGCTTTTGAAGACAGCGACATCACCCAGATTGCCAATCTGTGCCACAATTGCCGTGGTTGCTATTATGCCTGCCAATACACCGCGCCGCATGAATTTGATATCAATCTTCCCCAAGCGCTTGCGGATGTCAGACTTGAAAGCTGGGAGCGTTTTGTCTGGCCAAGTGGCCTTGCGCAATTGTTCCATCGGCACGCCTGGGCGACAACAATTGCGACGGTACTGGGATTCGCGGTGTTGTTCTTGGTCATTCGCCTGCTGAGCACCGTCGGTGGGGAAGGGTTTTATGCGGTGCTATCGCACACGGCCATGGTCAGCATCTTCTTGCCGGCATTCCTACTGCCACTCATCAGCATTGTGCTGGGCCTTCAACAATACTGGGCAGAGGTTGGCGGAACCCGACCGACGATCAAGCAGGTGATGGGCGCTTTCATACAGGCAGCAAACATGAAGAACCTTGATGGCGGCCATGGTGAAGGCTGCAATTTTGAACATGAGGACAGATACAGCGACGCGCGCCGCTATGCTCACCAAGCCGTCATGTATGGATTTTTGCTCTGCTTTGCTGCAACGAGCGTCGGCACCTTACTCCATTATGTTTTTGATATGCCAGCACCCTATCCACTGTTTTCGCTTCCCAAGCTGTCTGGCATATCAGGTGGGTTGTCGCTGACCGCCGGCTGCGGATGGATGCTGATGCTCAAATCAAAGTCGGACAAATCGCTTTCGAGCCGTCAGGCCTATAACGCAGAATGCGCGTTCATTGCACTTTTAGGCTTTGTCGGATTAAGCGGACTGGTACTGTATTGGTTGGGCGGTACACAGTCGATGCCGACGCTTCTTGCAATCCATTTGGGAGCTGTTTTGGCGTTTTTTCTGCTCACACCCTTTACCAAAATGGCCCACGGTTTCTTCCGATTGGCAGCATTGGTACGAGAAGAACAGCAAAGAGATGTTGGCTGAATGAAGGCCATTGCTCTAGGCAACCAAATTGGAAAAAAAGCAATGTCCACTTTGGGCTTATTCTGTTGAAAAAGTCGGAAAATAGAAATTCATCGTAAAAATTTAGAATGCTGTTTCGAAAACACGATCTCCAAGGAACTAAATTCCACCTATAGACGCGAATTGAAAACCGTTCCTACAAAAACCGATGCGGCGCGCTTGGTGCCGACTTTTTCAACAGAATAGGCTCGAAGCGGACCTTCGTCCAAGTGCTGTGAGCGGCGGCCGAAGGCCGGTACTGTGACCGGCCATGCCTCACCTCAAATCTCAACGCTTTCGGAAATCGTCAGTGCATCTTCCAAGTCTACACCCAGATAACGGACTGTGCTGTCCATCTTGGTGTGACCCAACAACAATTGTACCGCTCTTAGGTTACCAGTCTTCTTGTATAACTGAGCCACCTTGGTTCGACGCATTGAATGGGTACCGTACGCACTTGGCTCAATACCAATTGAATAGACCCAGCCTTTGACCATCCGGGCATATTGCCTTGTCGACAGGTGCGGACGGTTGTGAAAGCGACTGGGCCAAAGAAATTCTTGGCCGAACATCATTGGATGACCAATCCAGCTCCTGAGCGAGTTCCGCGTACCCTCGGAAATCTCAAATCGTACTGGTGTTTTGGTCTTGCTTTGCAGGATTGAAGTTCGTTCTTTGATTGAACCTGCGGCCAGGACATCCGCAACCTTCAACCTGATGAGATCACAACCGCGAAGCTTGGCGTCAATAGCCAAGTTGAAAAGTGCAAGGTCTCGGATTTTACCTGCCAGTTCCAGTCTTACGCGGATCGCCCACACGTGTTTGGGCAATAGTGGCCTTTTTTGACCAACGATACGACCGTGGTTCCAAGCTCGTTTCGGAGGTATGATTGCGGGCAGGTTGGGAGTGTTCATATTTCTATCTCCTGACCCATACCCTCCTTCCTCAGCGCCCAGACGTTGAGCTGACGAATAGTCTGCCCGATCTTATAAATGGGCAATGTCCGCTTCGAGCCGATTTTGATGAAAAAGGCGGCAATCTATTCTTGCAGGCGACTTTGTAGAAATGAATTTCAGATATGGCAGTTGTTCAAAACTCGATTCTAGCTGAAACTCATATTTGAAACGAAAACCTAA
>JAHEJF010000281.1 GCA_024639025.1 Ahrensia sp.
GCGGAGACCGGCGATCAGGGCAAGGTCAGGGAATGGTTGTCGAGAGCCGTACGGGCGCAACGCGACCCTGCATGGACTTCAAATGGTTATGTATCTGAAAAATGGGCGCCGTTCTCTCCCACAACCGGCAAGATTGATGCGTTTGAATGGAAGGTTCCTGTCGAGCGCATTGGCGGTGCCATGATTGAAAATGATCTCGATCCAATGGAAGCAGGATTGCCGGCTCCACAGGCGGAACAGACAATCGATGAAAAAGTTGCCGATATTGCCGCTGCCGCCGCTGACCACGAAGTTATCGTGGTGGAGGTTGGCAAATCAGACAAAGCTGATGAAGACGAATCGGGATCAATTGAAACCCACGAGGTCAAGACCATTACGGTGACACCGAACGGACATCTCGATGAGAAGTCGGACCAGGAATCTGCAGTTGCAAAAACAGGTCATGACTTGCAGCCTGCGGACGAGACAAAGAAGGCCGAGACCAAAGAAGAGCCATCATCAGAGGAAGCTCAAACCGAAGCAGCAACTGCTGCAGCTGATGGTCAAAATTCCGGCGAACAGGATGAAGAGGAAATCAAGGCGCCGATCCCTGATGATCCAGGGGTTGAACCAGCCGAAGAACAGCCTGCTGAAAAACGGTTCCGTTTGTTCTAGACTTTGTCAGCCCTTGATGGAATCGCGGCACCCGGATTAGTCCAATACTCTTAATGCCCAAATTCGCGCCAGCGTTTCCGTTGAAGACTGAAACGCTCTGGATAATCAAAGAACAAAGCGCTAAGTGACATAGTTCATGTTTGATCAGATCATAAACTTCATCTCCTCGCTCACTGATGGGGAAACGGAGAAGCAAGACGGAATTTCTCCTGATGACGTGCGCTTGAGTGCGGCGGCGCTTATGTACCATGTCGTTCAGGCAGATGGTGTGATGCGCGAAGTTGAAACAGAGCGCCTGGAGAAACTTGTCCGCTCTGAGAACGAGGTTGAAGGCAATGAGCTGCGCGCGTTGCTGGCTGCGGCAAAAACCGCATGTGATGAAGCGGTGGACCTTTATCGTTTCACAAGTTCTCTGATGCGCAATCTTGAGAAAGAGCAGCGCCTACATCTGATCGAACTGTTGTGGGAGCTTGTCTATTCCGACGGCGTTCGCCATGAGCTGGAGGACAATGTGGTTTGGCGCATCTCCGAGCTCCTGGGGGTGGATGCGCGTGAACGGATTGCCTTGAGACAAAGGGTCCAAGAGCGCTTTGACGGTTCGGCGCATTGATGGAAAACACAAATGCCAAAGGACCCATCCTGGTTGTTTTGCATCAGGAAACGTCAACGCCGGGACGTGTTGGTCAGCGCCTTGTCAAACGGGGACACGCGCTCGATATCCGACGACCACCGCTCGGTGAACAATTGCCGGAGACACTTGATGGGTATGACGGTGCTGTTGTCTTTGGCGGGCCAATGAGCGCCAATGATCCCGACGAGTATGTGAAGCGCGAAATAGACTGGCTTTCGGTACCGCTCAAAGAGGACAAGCCGTTTATCGGTATTTGTCTGGGTGCGCAGATGTTGGTCAACCATCTTGGCGGATCGGTCTATACGCATGAGAGAGGTGATGTCGAAATCGGATGGTATGACTTGGAGGCAACGCAGGCCGGCAAGGAGCTGATGGACTGGCCAGACAAGATCTACCAATTTCACCGGGAGGGGTTCACATTGCCTGATGGCGCGATCCATCTGGCGAAATCCGAAGCCTATCCCAATCAGGCTTTCCGATATGGCAATAATGCCTGGGCCGTGCAATTCCACGCTGAATTGACGCTGGCCATGATGCATCGATGGACGATCAGGGGTGCCGAACGCTTCAGCCTTCCGAACGCGCAGCAGGGTCACGAGCATCTGTCCGGAAGGTTCGTTCATGACCCGGCGGTTTCAAAATGGCTGGACGATTTCCTCGAATTGGTTTTTGAAAAACCCTAGACTCTGTCAGCCTTTGATGGAATCGCGGTACCCGGAATTATCTAATATCTGCAATGCTCAAATCCGCGCCAGCGTTTCAGTTGAAGACTGAAACGCTCTAATCCCTGTGCTCAAGGTGTTTGGCATCCCTGAGTTGCGGAAACTTCCAAGCCCAGATGCCGGCAACCGCCATGGCGCCCATGCCGCCGAATACGACTGCGGGAACGACCCCAATCCATGCAGCCATGAATCCGGCCCTGAACTCCCCCAGTTCGTTCGAAGCGCCCAAGAACACCATATTAACTGCATTGACACGTCCACGCACTTCATCGGGAGTCCATAATTGTAAGAGTGTTTCGCGGATGTAGACGCTGACCATGTCTGCCGCACCGACCAAAGCCAGTGCAATGATTGATAGCCAGGTTATGGTCGACAGGCCAAAAACGACGGTGAAAAAGCCGAACAGGGCGACACAGGCAAACATGATGCGGCCGGCATGATTTCTGATGGGCGATGCTGCCAACCAGCTTGCAATGATCAGTGCACCGATACCCGGTGCAGCCCTCAATATGCCCAGGCCCCATGGACCCAGTTCCAGTACATCACGCGCATAAACAGGTAACAACGCGACGGCACCGCCCAGAAGAACAGCAAACAGATCCAGCGAAATAGCCCCAAGAACAACTTTCTCTTTTTGGATGTATCGCAAACCATCGAACAGAGATGAAAAGGTTACCTTCGGAACATGAGTTCGTTGCGCTGGCCTCGGTATCGAAGCCGTCAAGCCAAAGGACGCCAACAGTAGCACCGCCGCCGTGATATACGGAACATCCTTGCTGATCCCATACAGAAGTCCACCCATGACCGGTCCGGCTATGGATGCCAATTGCCAGGCCGAGGAGTTCCAAGCCACGGCATTGGGAAAAATGTGGGTGGGCACAAGATTCACAGTTAGCGACTGCGATGCGGGCCCAAAAAATGCACGTGCGATACCCATTCCGGCAAGGGCGACAAAGACAGGGAATGGCGTTGTCAGACCGCGCCATGAGAAATAAAGGATGGTGAGTGTACAGGTCAATTGTCCGGCAATGGACAATACCATCACCAGTTTGCGCCCAAAACGATCGGCGACTGCACCGGTGATCAGCACGAGCAGCAGCAGGGGCAGAAACTGGACAAGGCCAATAATGCCTAGATCCAATGGATCGCGCGTCAGGTCGTAAATCTGCCAGGCGACAGCCACAGCGACGATCTGAATTGCAAAAGTCGAGCAAAGACGCGCCGTCCAGTACCTGGCATAAGCAGAATAGGAAAAAGCTGCAAAACGCGCGGCGGGTGCAGGCCCCTGTTCTTGATCATTCATAGTGTACCGATAATCTGAATGCGTCGCGCTTGGAAGCTGTTTCGTCCGCCCATCGGCCGATCAAATATACTCTTGTCACATACGCGTCGAATGCCTATCTGATGAAAGGCAAATTCTGAGGAGATTGATGTGGGCTTGGTGATTATTGAAACGTTGCTCTATGCATTGCGCATCTATGAGTGGATTGTCATTGGTGCGATTATCTTCTCATGGCTTTATGCATTTAATGTCGTGAACAATTCCAACCAGTTTGTCTCGATGCTCGGCAATTTTTTCTACAAGGCCACCGAACCGCTGCTCAGGCCGATAAGGCGGTTCATCCCCAATATGGGCGGAATCGATATTTCACCGATCATCTTGTTTATCGGGATTTTCTTCGTGCGCAGCATCATTGTGCGCGTCTTGGCGCCAGCCATTATCTAAGCCAGACTATGTCAGCCTTTGATGGAATCGCGGCACCCGGATTTATTCAATATTTTCAATGCCCAAATCCGCACCAGCGTTTCAGTTGAAGACTGAAACGCTCTGAACGGCCAGTCCTTCTAATTCTTGCCTCGCTCAATGGCTTCAACGATCAGTTTTTCTGCCGTGGCCTTGTCCTGCCAACCGCCAAGCTTGACCCATTTGCCAGGCTCCAGATCCTTGTAGTGTTCGAAGAAGTGCTCGATTTGCTG
>JAHEJF010000282.1 GCA_024639025.1 Ahrensia sp.
CTACGATGAATTCGACTGGAATAAGATCGGTGCCCTGGTGCAATAGTTGGAAGAACGCGTGTTGACCATTGGTTCCCGGCTCGCCCCAAACAATGGGGCCGGTCGCCGTGGCTACCGCATCAGAGCCCATGGTGACGCTTTTGCCATTTGATTCCATGTCCAATTGTTGCAGATAGGCTGGCAGGCGCGACAAACGCTGATCATAAGGGATGACAGCCCGCGTAGAATAATCGCAAATGGCCCGATGATAATAGCCGATCAATCCCATCATCATGGGCAGGTTCTCAGTAATAGCTGCGTTCCTGAAATGACTGTCCATGGCGTGCGCGCCATCAAGAAAATTGCCGAAATCATTCGGTCCGATCGCGATCATGATCGGCAAACCGATCGCCCCCCAAAGCGAATACCGACCGCCAACCCAATCCCAAAAACCAAAAACCCTGTCTGGCGCAATGCCGAATTCGGCGACCTTGTCCAGCGCGGTGGAAACGGCGCAGAAGTGGGCGCCAACGGCTTTCTCGCCCAATTGTTCGATCAACGCGCTGCGGGCTGTCTGTGCATTGGTCATGGTTTCGATTGTCGTAAATGTTTTCGAGGCCACGATGAATAATGTGGTGTCCAGTTCGACCTTGGCGAGCGTGTCAGCGATGTGAGCGCCATCGATGTTTGAGACAAAATGGCAATTTGGACCATCATGAAACGGTGCCATTGCCAATACCGCCATGGCCGGTCCGAGATCGGATCCGCCAATGCCGATATTGACGATATCCGTAAATCTTTTTCCCGAGGCTGAGGCAATTGCACCCGAGCGGATACCGCTGGCAAATGCACCCATCTTGTCGAGCACGTCATTAACAGCCGGCATCACGTCTTCGCCATCCTCGATCACAGGCGTGTTGGAGCGGTTGCGCAGGGCGGTATGCAGCACCGCTCGATCCTCAGTGATATTTATGCGCTCGCCAGCGAACATTGCATCCCGTTTTGCTTCAACTTTTTGCGCTTGCGCCAGTTCAGTCAGCAAAGAAAGTGTGTCCTCGTTGACCGCACATTTGGACCAGTCGAGCAAAAGATCGTCAGTTCGAGCCGAGTGCTTATCGAACCGATTTGAGTCTGAACCAAATGTTGCGCGCATGTCTTTGGGCGCATCATTTTTGGCATGAGACTTAAGGGCGGCGATGATGGATGCTGTGTCTGTCATGACTGTCTCCGTTGAGATCAACAGTGCCATAGCAAACATTCTTGTCGCGGTGAAGGAAAAATTAAATCGATTAAAATCGACTTGTTAGAGTCTACTCGGCCGCAACGGGCACGGGGCCACTTTTGGATTGACCAGACAGGTAGCGCTTGCCATAGCGTCTGATCGCCTTGTCCATTGGTTTCTCATAAAGGCGATAGACCAGGGCGGAGAGGCTGAGCACAGTCGCATTGTAGCCGATGAAAAACAGGTTCTGGTCAGCAATGGAGCGCTCGATCCCGAAATAATCAAGCAACAGGACAATGACAATCTGAGTCGGAACATGCACCAGATAGACGGTGTAAGTTATGGCGGCGATGGGTGCAAAGAGTCGTCCGCCCGGCACACCCAGTTTGTCGACACAGGCCACAAGATAGAGAATGGCGCCAAAAGTCATAAGGAAATCCAATGACAAGGCCTGGCGATAGAGACCGAAAATGCCAAAGGCTAATACACCCAGTGCAACCAAAACGGGTACGATGGATTTGCCATTGAACTGATCAAGTAGATTGTAAATGAAAACGCCGACAAAGAAGTAGGTTGCGCATTGAAGAACAATGCCGTGGTCCCAAAAGCTGATCGAAAAAGCGTCCAAACCTGCAGTGAGCAAATAGGCAATCACAACAATCGTCAACTGGCCCCATCGCTCACGGAAGAATGACTGCGACAACAGGAACAGAAACACCAGATAGACGGCCATTTCCGCTGACACCGACCAGATAGGTACGTTGAATGAATTGCCGTTTTCAAACCCCCAGCCCGAAATGAAAAAGACCTGAAGAACGTAATGGTACAAGTCCGTGTTCTCAAACAGGGTAGCGCGACCAAGCGTGTTGAAGCTGATGAACTGAAGGATCGCAACAACAACAAGGGTCAGAAAGTGCAGCGGATACAATCGCGCAAAGCGGGCGATAAGGAACTCTCGATTGCCCGTTGGTCTGTTGAAATAGGTGTGGGCAAACACGAACCCGGAAAGCAGCCAGAAGAACTGAACAGCGTACAATCCATATTCGTAAAATAGCCAGAATACATTGTAGAACGGATGATGCGCAAAGCCTTGCGGATCAACAAAACTCATGTCCGCTGAAGTGAAATAGAAATGGTTATAATGCCAAAGCAGAACGCTCAGCGCCGCAATGCCGCGCAGCGCATCCAGCCAATAAAAGTGCAGACGGCCGGCCCTATGGTCAACGCCTTCGCGTCGATTGGAAAAAGTGTCCTGTTTCACAAATGCTGCCCATGTGAATTTTACCCATTTTCACATGGACAGATAGATATTTGGTAAACCGCAGCGCGATTGCAATTGTTGGTTAATATAGAGCGTTTCAGTCTTCAACTAAAACGCTGGCACGGATTTGGGCATTGAAAACATTGAATAAATCCGGGCACCGCGATTCCTTCAAAAGCTGACGGAGTCTAGCGCAATTCGCGTCTGAGAATCTTGCCTACATTTGTTTTGGGCAGGTCGTCGCGGAACTCAATCAGCTTGGGACGCTTGTAGTTCGTCAGGTTCTTGGAGCAGTGATCCTTCACCTCTTGCTCGGTCATGTTGGCGTCCTTGCGCACAACAAACAGTTTGACGACTTCGCCTGAATGTTCATCGGCAACACCAATCGCAGCGGCTTCCAGAATGCCTTCATGCATGACGGCCACTTCTTCGACTTCGTTGGGATAAACATTGAAACCTGAAACCAGAATCATGTCCTTCTTGCGATCGACGATGCGCGTGGCACCATCGGGTTCCATCAACCCCATGTCACCAGAGCGGAAAAATCCGTCTGCCGTCATAACCTTTGCGGTTTCTTCGGGGCGGTTCCAGTAACCTGCCATGACCTGCGGTCCGCGTATGCAAATTTCCCCTACTTCGCCCAGCGCGAGATCTTTGCCCTCGTCATCACGAATGGCGATATCTGTTGACGGCATCGGGTAACCAATAGTGCCTTCGAATGTCTTCGCATCGAGCCGCATGCCGGTTGCAACCGGAGAGGTCTCTGACAGGCCGTATCCTTGCGTAATCACACAACCCGTGAGCTCTTCCCATCGTTCCGCGACGGGGATCTGAACCGCCATGCCGCCACCGAATGTCATCCGCAAGTTGGAAAAATCGAGTTTTCGAAAGTCGGGATTGTTCATCAAGGCGGTGAAAAGAGTGTTGAGGCCTGGGAAAAAGTGGAAATCGACTTTCTCCAGCTCTTTGACAAAACCCGGAATATCGCGCGGGTTGGTAATCAGAATATTGTGCCCGCCTTCTCGTATGCCGATAAAGGCATTAATTGTCAGCGCGAAGATATGATAAAGCGGCAATGCGCAGATATAGTTGATGGTGTCCGGGCGTCCCTTGGCCTTGTAACCGACATCCAGCCAGCTCTTGGCCTGCGCCATGTTGGACAGGATATTGGCATGGGTCAGCACGGCGCCTTTTGATACCCCTGTCGTGCCTCCGGTATATTGCAAAAATGCCGGGTCTGTCGGCATTTGTTCAACAGGTGTCCAGCCGTGTTTGGCGCCATCGGACATCGCCTCCTTGAAACTGATATGTGACGGCAACGACCAGGCGGGCACCATTTTCTTCACATGCCGAACGACCAGATTGACAATATGTCCTTTGAATCCGAGCATATCGCCAATTGTGCCCACTATCACGTGGCGCACTTTGGTTCTGCCCACAACCTCGCCCAATGTTGCGGCAAAATTCTCCAGCAAAATGATGCCTGTTGCGCCAGAGTCATTGAG
>JAHEJF010000283.1 GCA_024639025.1 Ahrensia sp.
ACAAATCTGACCATTTGAGCTAGCAATACGCAATGCATACGATTTTGGGAATTGAAACAAGCTGCGACGAAACCGCCGCCGCCATTGTCAGGGGATCAATTTCACCGCTCAAAAGCGAAATCCTCTCCAATGTGGTTCATAGCCAAATTGATGAGCACGCGCCTTATGGCGGCGTGGTGCCGGAAATTGCAGCGCGCGCGCATGTAGAAAAACTTGACACCATCATCGCCAGGGCCATGGCCGACGCCAAGGTCGATTGGAAAGATATCGACGCCATTGCCGCAACAAGCGGGCCCGGCCTGATTGGCGGTTTGATCGTTGGCGTCATGACGGCAAAAACCCTGGCTCGTGTTAAAAACAAGCCCTATTATGCGATCAATCACCTGGAAGGCCATGCTTTGACTGCCCGATTGACAGATGGTTTGGCCTATCCTCATCTTCTATTGCTGGTATCAGGTGGCCATACACAGATCTTGCTGGTTCGCGGGTTGGGCGAATACGAACGATGGGCCACCACCATCGACGATGCGCTGGGCGAAGCATTCGACAAAACAGCAAAACTTCTGGGATTGCCCTATCCGGGCGGCCCGGCTGTCGAAAAAGCCGCCAAATCCGGCAATTCCAAGCGCTTTGATCTGCCTGTTCCGCTCAAGGGAGCCGACAGGCCTGACTTTTCCTTTTCAGGATTGAAGACCGCGCTCAGAAGGCAGGCAACGGCATTGGGTACATTGTCCGAGCAGGATATTTGCGATTTGTGTGCTTGTTTCCAAAGCGCTGTCTTGCAGTCATTGGAGGATCGCATCGCGCGAAGCCTGGCCAGATACAAACGCGAAATGGCGGATCACGACCCCACTTTGGTGGTAGCGGGCGGTGTGGCTGCCAATCTGGCAATCAGGGACATGCTTCAGCACCTTTGCGTCCGGCACGGCTTTTCCTTCCTCGCCCCACCCATGGGTCTGTGCTCCGACAATGGTGCCATGATTGCATGGGCAGGCCTCGAACATCTGGCCGCTGGCCACCCCCAAGGTCAACTAGTCTCTCCCCGTCCACGCTGGCCTCTGGATGATCGAGCCGATCCGATTATTGGATCTGGCAAAAAGGGAGCCAAGGCATGACAGGCAAGATCGCAGTGCTTGGCATGGGCGCCTGGGGAACGGCCCTGGCAGCTTCATTTGCTACCAGTGGTCATGACGTTATGCTTTGGGGCCGGAGCAAGGAGCAGGTTGAGCGCATTCAGCAAACGCGCATCAACAAGAAATACCTGCCAGAAACCGAGCTGCCGTCATCCATCACATACACAAATGAAATTGAGGTTTGTGTTCACGACGCCTCCATTGTGCTGTTGGTGATTCCCGCTCAGCAAATGTCGCTTATTGCTGAAGAGGTAGGCAGATTGGTTGAAGACGGCACAAGCCTGATCTCCTGCGCCAAGGGAATCGAAAAGAGTTCAGGCAAAACAATGAGTGCCATCTTAGCTCAAGCAGCACCAAAGTGCCGCGTGGGTGTGCTGTCTGGTCCCAGCTTTGCAGCCGATGTCGTGCGGGGATTGCCGACAGCGGTCACGATTGCATCAACCCAGATGGCGGATGCGATGGCCCTTTGCGAGACCTTGTCGGGCTCAAAGTTTCGGTGTTACGCGAGCGACGATCTGATTGGCGTAGACTATGGCGGCGCGCTGAAAAACGTACTCGCCATTGCAGCCGGCATCGTTCAGGGAAGGCAATTGGGCGCGAGTGCGCTGGCAGCCATGACTGCGCGCGGGTTTGCCGAACTTCAACGCATGGCATTGGCGCTCGGTGCCATGCCCGAAACGCTGACAGGTCTTTCCGGTCTTGGAGACCTGATCTTGACCTGTGCATCGGAGAAGTCTCGCAATTTCAGCTATGGCGCCGCAATCGGCCGGGGTGATGATCTGAGCAATCTCAAATTGGCGGAAGGTGTGGCAACCGCATCGATCGCATCGAAAATTGCCCGGGAAAATGGAATAGATGCCCCGATCATCCAAACGGTCAGTGCCATATTGGCGCAAACCCGGAGTGTGGACGAGGCAATTCACATGCTTTTGTCACGCCCGGTAAGACGGGAAGCCGAATAGGCTTGACCCGGCGCCCATTCAAGCTAGCTATAGGGCTGATCAGCGGGGAATGGAACGATGACAAATTACTGGCTCTTTAAATCTGAACCCTTCAAATGGTCCTGGGAAATGCAAAAGGCCAAGGGGGAAGCAGGCGAAGAGTGGGATGGCATCAGGAATTATCAGGCACGCAACAACATGCGGCTGATGAAGTTGGGCGACAAAGGATTTTTCTACCATTCCAATGAAGGGTTGGAGATTGTTGGCATTGTTGAGATCTGTGCGCTCAGTCATCCGGATTCAACCACTGATGATGAGCGCTGGGACTGCGTGGACATCAAGGCGGTGTGCGATATGCCAAATCCCGTCTCGCTCAAACAGGCCAAGGAAAATCCGAAACTGTCTGAAATGGCTTTGGTCAAATCAACGCGATTGTCTGTGCAGCCGGTGACCAAAAAGGAATGGCTCGAAGTCTGCAAGATGGGCGGGCTCTCAGAGCCGCCGCTTTAAAGCACCATAATCTTCGTCTTGGTGTCGATTTGGCTCAACAGCCAGCGCATCGCTGGTTCCCTGACCGCAATGCATCCTTCTGTGGGTTGATAGTCACCTTTGCTCAGATGCAGAAAGATGGCAGAGCCGCGATGCCTCTGCCGGCCCGCAGGAGGCAGGTTCCAGTCCAGAACCAGCCCAAGATCATAAAGATGATCATCCCGCATCATCACCTCATGAGAGGCATTAAAGGGCAATTTTACCGGAAGATTGTAACAGGCATGATGGGCCGCATCGCACCAACCATCCTGGGCCGCAATGGGCTCAAATTCGATCACGCTTTTCGGTGGCGCGGTTCGATCAGCGCGAAAAAACCCCCAAACCGGTCGCAGAATTCTGCGTGCCGGGGTCTCACCGTCCCCTTCGCGCTTCAGGACACCTGTCCCGGACCTGCCCAGTGCGCATGGTATGGTCCTTGTACCGGCGCAAATCAAACCACGAGTCGCATGACCAGGCTTGCGGTGAACACGAAGATTTCTCAAAAAAGTCATCAAAATGTTTATTGCATCAACGGGCAGGTTGGACCATGCACTCAGAGTACATTTAATTACCACATGCATTTGTTACTGACACATTTTTAAGTAACATGGCGACGCAAACCAAGAATCACGCGTTCAATGAACGGCAGCAGACAAGGTGAACCATGACGACACGTACAGTCCTTTTGATCGATGACGATAATGATCTGCGCGAGGTGATTGTTGAACAACTTTCTCTTTATGAAGAATTTGACGTTTTGCAGGAAGCTTCTGCAACCAAGGGCATCGAAACCGCGCGTGGTGCAATGATTGACCTGATTGTGATGGATGTTGGCCTGCCGGACATGGATGGCCGCGAAGCCGTGAAACTGCTGCGGAAAAGCGGCTTCAAGGCGCCAATTATCATGCTGACGGGTCATGACACCGATTCAGACACAATTCTTGGCCTTGAAGCTGGTGCCAATGATTATGTGACAAAGCCCTTCAAATTTGCCGTTTTGCTGGCTCGCATGCGCGCCCAATTGCGGCAGCACGAGCAATCCGAAGACGCAACATTTGTTGTTGGCCCATACACCTTCAAACCAAGCCAGAAACTCTTGCTGGACGCCAATGGTGGCAAGGTGCGGCTGACCGAAAAAGAAGCCTCCATCATCAAGTATCTGTACCGTACAGGCGGAAAAGTTGTCAGCAGGGACACGCTTCTGGAAGAGGTTTGGGGCTACAATTCAGGCGTGACGACCCACACGCTGGAAACCCATGTTTACCGATTGCGCCAGAAAATCGAGCATGATCCATCCAACGCGGCAATTTTGGTGACCGAAAGCGGCGGATACAAACTCGTTCCGTAAATGATCGTTGCAGAA
>JAHEJF010000284.1 GCA_024639025.1 Ahrensia sp.
CATCCACAAGAGAATGTCCTTGGTACGCTTGGAAGGCACGAACGCCATCGACCAGGCCGCCGGTATAGCGATGAGCACGCCCAAAACGGTCGAGCCGCCGGCAATGATGATCGAGTTCCACAGGAAGCGCATGTAGTTTGAGCGTTCCTGAACGATCGAGTAGTTCTCAAGTGTCCAGTCAAAGAACAGGAAGACCGGTGGATCGCTGATCGCTTGGGCCTCGGTTTTGAAGCTTGTCAAAATCGTCCACAAAATCGGGAAGAAAATGAGCAGTCCGATGAACCAGGCGATCGCCGTGTTGATTGCTTTGCGTTGTGAAGTGACTGCACGTGCCATGATCCAATCCCCCTATGCGTCCAGGTTCTTGCCGACGATGCGCATCAGGAAGATGGCAACGATGTTGGCGAGAATGATTGCGTAAACACCACCTGCTGATCCCAATCCGACATTCTGACTTTCAAGCACACGCTGGAAGATCAGGTAGGACAAGGTCTTTGTGCCGAATGCACCGCCGGTGGTCACGAAGATTTCTGCAAAAATGGCCAGCAGAAAGATGGTCTGAATCAGGATCACAATTGTGATCGCGCGGCTCAGATGCGGCAAGATGATGTACCAGAAGCGCTTGAGTATGGGCGCGCCGTCCATTTCAGCTGCTTCGAGCTGTTCGCTGTCCAGCGACTGGATTGCCGTGAGAAGAATGAGTGTGGCAAATGGCAGCCATTGCCAGCTGACGATCATTATCAGCGAAGGCAACGAGGCCTGGCTCAGCCACTGAACGGGTTCAGCGCCAAAGGCTTTCCACAGATGCGCAAGAATGCCGTTGACCGGATCCATGAACATGTTTTTCCAAACAAGAGCGGACACGGTGGGCATGACAAAGAACGGCGCAATGACCAAGATACGTACCACCCCTTGTCCCCACATGGGTTGGTCCAGGAGCATGGCGAGCAGGATGCCCAGCGCAACGGTTATGATCAAAACCCCGCCGACAATTATCAGTGTTGCCTGCACACTTGGCCAGAAGGAGCTTGAGCTCACAAAGCGCGTGTAGTTGGCAAATCCAACCCACTCCAATCCATTGGCGAATGAGTCGCCGCGCAGCGGAAGGTATTTTTTGAAGGAGAAGTACAGCGTCATGATGAGCGGTACGAGCATCCAGCCCAGTAGCAGTATCACTGCTGGTGCCATCATAAACCTGGCGGCAGATCGTGATTGCTGAGTTGCCATAGACACATCTCCTCTGTTGGCTGAATCACAGCCTAGAATAAGGAACCGATTTTGTTGAGTGGATCGTTAGCAGAAGGCGGCACAGGGCCGCCTTCTGTGGTAGGAGGAATTAACGGTAGCCAGCGGCTTCCATTGCATCATTGGTCAAAGCCTGGGCTTTTTCCAAAGCTTCTTCAACTGACTGCTGTCCAGCATAGGCAGCTGAGAATTCCTGGCTGACTTCAGTCGCGATACCGGCAAATTCCGGGATGGCCACAAACTGGATACCAACATAAGGCACCGGCTTTACAGTCGGGTTGGTTGGATCAGCTGCATTGATTGAGTCCAATGTCTTCTGTGCGAAAGGCACCTTCTGGTACTCTGGGTTTTCGTACAGTGATATACGAGCGCCTGGAGGCACGTTGGCCCAACCTTCTTTTGCAGCGACGAGCTCAATGTACTCTTTTGAAGTCGCCCATTCGATGAACTCTTTTGCAGCAGCTTCTTTTTGTGTACCTGCAGGAATTGCAAGTGCCCAAGCCCAAAGCCAGTTAGAGCGTTTGCCCAGACCTGTGTCTGGTGCCAGCGCAAAGCCGACCTTGTCTGCAACGGTTGAATCATCCGGGTTTGTCACGAATGATGCAGCAACAGTCGCGTCAATCCACATGCCGCACTTGCCTTGCTGGAAGAGAGACAGGTTTTCGTTAAAGCCGTTTGTTGCGTATCCGGGAGGGCCCGATTCTGTCATCAGATCAACATAGAAGTTCAGCGCGTTTGCCCATTCAGGCTGGTCGAACTGAGCGTTCCAGTCTTCGTCAAACCAACGTGCACCAAATGAGTTCGCTGTCACTGTGATGAAAGCACCGCCTTCGCCCCAACCAGCTTTACCGCGAAGGCAAACACCATTGATCTCGTTGTCACGGTCAGTCATGGCCGCAGCAGCTTCGCGGATGAATTCCCACGTTGGTGCATCCGGCATTTCAAGACCAGCTTTTTCCATCAGGTCTGTGCGGTACATGACCATTGAGCTTTCACCATAAAATGGAGCAGCATAAAGTGTGCCGTCATGGCTCAGGCCGTTGCGCATGGCAGGTAGAATGTCATCGACATCATACTCGGCTGACAGGCCGTCCAGTGGAACCAACCAACCGTTTGCACCCCAAATCGGTGTTTCGTACATACCGATTGTCATGATGTCGAAAGCACCACCCTTGGTGGAGATGTCTGTTGTGACGCGCTGACGCAGCACGTTTTCTTCCAAGGTCACCCACTCAACTTCGTGGCCAGTCTTGGCTGTAAAGTCGTCTGTGTATCCTTGCATGCGGATCATATCGCCGTTGTTCACGGTCGCGATCGTGATGGTTTCAGCCAGCGCACCTGTCGCAAGTACAGTAAGCGCCGACGCGCCCAAAAGCGCGTTTGCGAAAATCTTCATAAATTCCTCCCAAAGCCCTAATTGGGCAATTGCTACGTTAACAAGCAAATATTCACTTAAATCTCAAGAAGAGTCAATACAGAATCGATTGTGCAAGCGCTCACAACCCATTTAAAAAAATATTATCTTTGATTTTCAGTCGTTTGAGAGGCTAAAATAATTGCGCATTACTTGAGCAAAAGCTCAGCAGTGACCTCGTCCGTGATCAGAGCGCTCACCAGTTTGCCGGTTAGAGCGGCTTTTATGGCCGGTGCCTTGGTCTCTCCAATGGCGATCGCAATCACCGGTTTTTCGGGTGCAACGCGGAGTTTGGCGCTGGCAACCCGATCATTGGTCAAGCCTTCAAGAACTTCGCCCTTGGCGTTGAATGCCCAGGACGTGATCTCCCCCACAGCGCCCGCCTTTTCGAGCGCCCGCATTTCATCGTGGTTGATGAAGCCATCGATGACGATCGGTGCAGTGTCGCCCATATGGCCAATGCCCACAAAGGTGACATCGGCGTGCCTGGAAAGTTCCAGAATGTTGTGCACGGCTTCCTGTTTTTGCAGCAACTGCTTTTCTTCGACCGTTCTCGCAAAGGCAGGAAGTGGCATGGGGTAGTGACGGGCATTGACCCGGTCCGCCATGCGCACAACAACATTGTAGGGCGTTGCCGCGCCATCAGACATCATATTGCCCAGCAGCGACACAATGCGGTGTTGCGGACAATCCATGGGTTGGAGTTCGTCGACGCATGCCCGAAGCGCGCGGCCCGTGCCGAGCGCAATGATTTTTGGTGTTTTTGATTTGAGATGCTTTTCAAGTTCCGCTGCCGCGACCTGTGCGACACCGTTGATCGACAAGGGGGCGTCAGGATCGGTGGGTACGATCTCGCAGAAGTGCAATCCATGTTCTTCCTTGAGCCGTTGTGCCAGCTCCATGCATTTTGCGATCGGATGATCAAGCCGCACCTTGACCAGCTTTGCACTGACGGCCAGCGAAACCAGCCGCTGCGCCGATTGCCTCGATACGCCGAGCTTGCGCGCAATCTCGTCCTGCGTGTTGCCTGCTACATAATAAAGCCATCCTGCGCGGGCGGCATCATCAAGCCGGGCATTTTCACTATCGGAACGGTTATTCATTGCTTTGCATCACAAATTTATTTCTTCAAATCGGGCGCAATTGAAAAGAAATTCTCCCATTTGTCAAAATGCTCCACATCTGGCCATTCGGTTTTGCTCTCCTGCATCCTTCCTTTCAGGTGACTGCCACCCATGAAGCGCAGGACTGTCATTTTTGCGGCCAGGGCAGCCTGAACGCCCGGCAGGCTGTCTTCGATGACA
>JAHEJF010000285.1 GCA_024639025.1 Ahrensia sp.
GGATAAATCCGGGCACCGCGATTCCATCAAAGGCTGACAGAGTCTGGAGCGCAACTAATTCTAATTTCGGCCTCCCAAACCCGGAAAAGCCCTGCATGCTTCTGGCATGCGGGGCTTTTTTGCCGATTGGCAAGAGAGAGTTCAGGTAGCAGACAGTCCGCGCATCCGCTCTGAACGGCGGCGCAATAGCTCCAATGTGGTGAGCAAGAGAATGGACAAAGCCACCATGATTGTCGCAACGGCCAGGATCGTCGGTGAAATCTGCTCGCGCAGCCCGATAAACATCTGCCATGGCAAGGTCTTCTGCGAGGCTGTGCCAAGGAACAGCACCACCACGACCTCGTCAAATGAAGTGATGAACGCAAACAGCGCGCCGGATATCACACCGGGCAGAATGAGAGGCATCTGCACCTTGAAAAAAGTGTGTACTGGCGTGGAGCCCATAGAAGCTGCGGCTCTTGTGAGTGACCTGTCAAAGCCAACCATAGTCGCTGTCACCGTAATAATGACAAACGGTGTTCCTAGTGCCGCATGCGCCAAAACAATTTTGGCATAGTTTATGAAATCAAGCGACATACCAACATCATTCACCAGAAAATTACCGACTCGTGAATAAAAGAAATACATGCCTGTCGCAGAAATTATCAGGGGCACAATCATCGGTGAAATCAAGATTGCCATGATAGCCGATTTGTAAGGCACATGGCTTTGGCTAAGACCAATCGCCGCCAAGGTGCCAAGCACGGTTGCCAGAATGGTGGCTAGCGGAGCGATTGTCAGTGAATTCCAGAGCGAGGATTGCCAAGCATCGCTGGTGAAAAAATCTTCATAGTGCTTGAGCGAATATCCAGCAGGATCAAGGCGCAGCATCTCAGGTGTGAAAGTGAAAAAATCCTGCACGTTAAACGACAGTGGGACGATCACAGCGATTGGAAAAATCAGGAAAAAGAAGATCAATCCGCAAATTGTGCGGAACGTATAGTGCCATGCAATCTGTGCTTTGGATGAATAGGGAGGAAGTGCAGCCATGATATTTCCCCTAACCCAGCTTCACATTGTCGATGCCGACAATCTTATCATAAACGTAGAATAACAGCAGAACGAGCACCAGTAGGATAGCACCCAGCGCCGCTGCCAAGCCCCAGTTCAAACTGGTAGAGATGTGGTACGCAATCCGGTTCGAGATAAAGATACCGCTTGTACCACCAACCAACGCAGGCGTGATGTAGTAACCAATAGCAAGAATGAACACCAGGATCGCTCCGGCACCGATGCCCGGAATGCTCTGTGGAAAATAAACCTTCCAGAATGCGGTCCAGTCATTGGCACCCATACTCTTTGCCGCACGCACATAGGTGGGCGAGATAGTCTTCATCACCGAGTAAAGTGGCAAGATCATAAAGGGCAGCAAGATATGCGTCATGGCGATGATAGTGCCAGTCTGATTGTTGATCAGCACAAGGCGACTGGCATCATCCACGAGCCCGATCCAGACCAGAAAATCATTGATAACGCCCTGCCCCTGTAGAAGCACCTTCCATGCCGATGTGCGCACGAGCAGCGACGTCCAGAAAGGCAAGAGTACCAGTATCATAAGCATATTCGCGTCTCTTGCGCGTAGATGTGCCATCAAATACGCAACAGGGTAACCAAGCAACAAGCACATTAAGGTAATTGCCCCGGACATCCACATCGTACGCCAGAACAGCATGATGTAAATCCGCTCATTCTCGGGCTTCATCTGCAAACCTTGGGGCGTATTTTCTGCATCCACCGCGTTCAGGAAGTACCCCGCCGTGTAAGGCGACTTGAACTGATTGATGACCTGCCAGGTCTCCAACTTCCCCCAATCTTCATCCGTCTCGATAAACTGCTCCGCGAAAGGACCTTCTTCCATTTTTTTGACAGCACGGCCAGTTTTCCTAAAAAGCCCAGAAAATCCCGACTTTTCATAATTCAGGCGGCCGCCAACTCGCGTATGGACCCGCGCGGCAACCGCTGCCTTCAGATCAACCGCCAGCGCCTCAAAAGTCGCTTCATCCGGTATTTCACCCGATTCCGAATCCCAGCGCTCAAGCTCTTGAACAACACCGGGCAATGTATTTTGAACAATTTGGTTTTCCACCGAGCGGAAAAGCATATCACCAATTGGCAACAAAAAACTGGCTACAATGAACAGTAGCAGCGGTGCAATCATCAGGAATGCACGCAGTTTTTCCCGTCGCAGTGCCTTTGCAAGACGCGCTTTCAATGGTGTTCCATCAGCAGCGCGCACAATGCCGTCATCGGTTTGACTGGCGGCCAGTTGCTCTTCGACGCTCAGTGTTTCGCTACTCATGGAAAACCTCTTACCCTCTTAAGTTTAGGGCGCGGCAATTGTTTGCCACGCCCTTTGTCAATTCAACTTATCGAGCCAACCAAGCTTGGAATTTTGCATCCAGATCATCTCGATTGTCTGCCCACCATGGGAAATCGTAATTGTGAACATTACCCGCATTTGCTGGGTCTGTTGGCATGTGAGGCGCCATGTCGATGCCCAGCTCCTCATGCTTTCCAACAAGCGGTGCTGAAGAAGCACGTGCTGGGCCATAGGAGATGTATTTCGATTGATCTGCCAGACGCTGCGTGTCAGTCGCAAATTTCAGGAAGTGTTTCGCGCGCTTGGTACGGGCGTCATCAAGGCCAGCCGGTACAACCCAGCCATCAAGGTCAAATGACTGCATGTCCCAAAGCATGCCAATAGGCTGATTTTGTTCTGCAATTGCAGAGAACAAACGGCCGTTATATGTCGAACCCATTACCACTTCACCATCAGCAAGAAGCTGCGGTGTTTCTGCACCGGCTGTCCACCAGACAATATCATCCTTGATGCTGTCTAACTTGGCAAGCGCTGCCTCAACACCTTCGTCAGTGCTCAGAACTTCATAAATTTGGTCTTTTGGTGTGCCGTTACAATAAGTGGCCCATTCCATGTTGTCGATCGGCCGCTTCTGCAGCGCACGCTTACCAGGAAACTTTGCCGTGTCAAATACGTCGCAAACATCTGTCGGAGGAGTGTCTCCAACGAGGTCCGTGCGGTAGCCAAATGTCGTTGAGTAAACGATCTGCGGAACAAAACACTCGTTCAAACGCAACTCGCCAAAATCATCGTCAGCCGATGTGCCATCTGGTGCGGCGGCCAATTCAGTCGCACCGTCGATCTCAAGAATAAGTCCTTCATCACAAAGACGCAATGAATCAGAAGCAACAACATCCACCAGATCCCAGGTCACATTTCCAGCTTCATTCATCGCGCGCAATTTCGCTACAGCTTCCGCCGAAGATTCATCCCACGAAAATTCTACACCTGTTGCTGCGGTGTAAGGCTCTGAATAAGCTTTGATTTGTGACTTTTGATAAGCGCCGCCCCAAGACACAACTGTCAACTCGTCTGCACAGCCCTCACATGGCTCAAGCGCCAAGCCATGATTTTCTGCTATCGCTGTTGTTGCAAACAGGGCACTTGCCACCGTTGCCAGTACTAGCGGTTTGTTTCTCATAAGTAGTCTCCTCGTTAGATTTTGTTAAAACGGCCTCCCGCCGTTCACGCATCATTGACCGCAGTGGATCTACCGCAGTGCAATTGGTTTGACTTCAAACTGAGTCCAAAGCCTTTGCATCGGCTGCGTCCCAGCCGACTTTGACAACATCGCCTGCCGCGATCTTCCGCTTATCTCTGCGGTTTCGCACCTTGACGATGAATTCATCATTTCCGGCCACATTCATGCGCACACGAATATGATCGCCTAAATAAATTAGCTCCTCAATTTTTCCATCGACCAGATTGCCGAACTTCTGATCAGGAGCAATTTCAATGCGCTCGGGCCGGAGCGAGATCATGGTCCGGTCGCCAACACCGGAAATATTGACCGGGTCGGCCTTTACGACATTGCCGTCTGCCAGTTTGACATCGCAATCTTGCT
>JAHEJF010000286.1 GCA_024639025.1 Ahrensia sp.
CCGCAGCGGGAACACTGTCCGAAATCGTTGCCAATGAAGGCGATACGGTGGAAGTCGATGCCCTGCTCGGCATGCTGGCAGAAGGTGAAGGTTCCGCGCCAGCCCCCGCAAAGGCAGAGCCGGAGGCCAAGGCTGAGGCTGCGCCTGCAGCAAAAGATGCGGCAACTGAAATGCCGCCATCACCATCTGCGTCAAAGCTGATGGCCGAAAACGAATTGTCCGGAGATGCTGTCACCGGGTCCGGCAAGCGTGGTCAGGTTCTCAAGGGCGATGTTCTTGATGCACTGGCCGGTGGAGCCAGTGCGGCGGCGGCCCCCGCTGAAGCGCCAAAGACCGCGCGTGCGCCTGCTTCGGAAGATGATGCATCAGGCGAAGAACGTGTGAAGATGACACGTCTGCGCCAGACAATTGCCAAGCGTCTGAAGGATGCGCAGAATAGCGCAGCGATGTTGACCACCTATAATGAGGTCGACATGACCGCTGTCATGGATCTTCGCAAAAAGTACAAGGACCTGTTTGAGAAAAAGCATGGCGTCAAGCTGGGATTCATGGGCTTTTTCACCAGGGCTGTCTGTCATGCTTTGCAGGAAATCCCGGCAGTTAATGCAGAGATCGATGGCACCGACATCATCTATAAGCACTTTTGCCATATTGGCGTGGCTGTCGGCACAGACAAGGGGCTGGTGGTTCCGGTTGTGCGCAATGCCGATCAAATGGGCATCGCTTCTGTCGAAAAGGAAATTGGCCGTCTGGGACGTGCTGCGCGGGATGGCGAGCTGTCAATGGCGGACATGCAGGGTGGCACTTTCACCATTTCAAATGGTGGCGTGTATGGTTCGCTGATGTCATCGCCCATTCTCAACGCGCCACAGTCCGGCATTCTGGGCATGCACAAGATTCAGCAGCGCCCTGTCGCGATTGATGGCCAGGTGGTGATCAGGCCCATGATGTATTTGGCGCTGTCCTATGACCACCGCATTGTTGATGGAAAAGAGGCCGTGACCTTCCTTGTCCGTGTCAAGGAAAGCCTTGAGGATCCGGAGCGCCTGGTGCTTGATTTGTAAGCACATGTCGTCGGCTGATTGAGTAGATCAATAGAGTATTCTGGCTGACGACATGTCTTCTACGGCACGCATTCAACACAAACCGGTATCGAGTTGGCCTTTATGAATCAGTCACAAAAATCAATCCTGGTAACAGGCGGCTCGCGCGGCATTGGCGCTGCGGTTTGTCTCTTAGCGGCTCGGCGCGGGTATGCGGTTGCAATCAATTATGCATCCAACAAGGCGGCGGCGGACAAGCTTGCAACAGAAATCTTTGCCAAGGGTGGTCGTGCAATCACTGTGCAGGGCGACGTGTCCAAGGAAGCTGACGTTATCTCGATGTTCGAAGCTGTTGACCGTGAATTTGGCAAGCTGGACGCGTTTGTGAACAATGCGGGCATTGTCGACCAGGCTTCGCAAGTTGCGGATATGCCGTTTGAGCGATTGCAAAACATAATCGCCGTTAATCTGACTGGCGCCATTGTGTGTGCGCGCGAAGCAGTACGCCGCATGTCAACCAAACGTGGCGGACAAGGCGGCACCATCGTCAATGTATCTTCGGTTGCCGCCGTTCTGGGTGGATCAGGGCAATATGTCGACTACGCCGCTGCCAAAGGAGGCGTAGATACATTGACAATTGGCCTGGCACGGGAAGTTGCGGAAGAAGGTATTCGCGTCAATGGTGTGCGCCCCGGGATCATTGACACTGAAATTCACGCATCCGGCGGTCAGCCAGACCGGGCCAGGGAACTCAGCCATCTGATTCCTGTCAAACGACCCGGTACGGCTGAAGAAGTGGCGGAAGCGATATTGTATTTGTTGTCGGATAGCGCATCATACGTTACCGGCGCTACCCTGGATGTGACTGGCGGCAGGTAATCTGGTGCGAAAGGAAAGCAAAATGGCCTATGATGTAGTGGTAATCGGTTCTGGACCCGGCGGGTATGTGTGCGCCATCAAATCGGCTCAGCTCGGCCTGAAGACGGCAATCGTGGAAAAGAACAGCACCTTGGGTGGTACGTGTCTGAATATTGGATGTATTCCCTCCAAGGCCCTTTTGCATGCTTCGGCGGTTTTCCATGAAGCAGAGCATTCCCATGCAACCCTGGGTGTCGATGTTGGCAAGCCGAAGCTCGATCTCAACAAGATGATGGCGCACAAGGATGGGACTGTGAAGGCCAATGTCGATGGTGTTGCTTTTCTGATGAAGAAGAACAAGGTCGACGTGCTGACCGGCACAGGGACCGTTCTGGGTGAAGGCAAGCTTTCGGTCAAAGGCCCGGACGGAAAAGTCCAGGAAGTTGAAACCAAGAATATCGTCATTGCCACGGGTTCGGACGTCGCCGGTATTCCCGGCGTAGATGTAGAGTTTGACGAGAAGATCATTGTTTCATCGACCGGCGCGCTTGAATTGCCGAAAGTGCCCAAGAACCTGGTTGTTGTGGGTGGCGGCGTTATTGGGCTCGAACTTGGATCGGTTTGGCAGCGCTTGGGTGCCAACGTGACAGTGATCGAGTATTTGGACACTATCTTGGGTGGCATGGACCAGGACATTTCAAAGCAGTTCAAGAAGATGCTTGAGAAACAGGGCATGGTCTTCAAGACCGGTGCGAAAGTCACGGGTATCAAAAAGGGCAAGACCGGTGCGGAAGTCAGCTTTGAGCCCGCCAAGGGTGGGGACACCGAGATCGCCAGTGCTGATATCGTTCTCGTCGCAACAGGCCGAAAACCGTACACGCAGGATTTGGGTCTGGAAAACGCGGGCGTTGTGCTGGACGGACAGGGGCGCGTTGACATCAATGAGCACTGGATGACATCAATCCCCGGCATTTACGCCATTGGTGATGTGGTGACCGGGCCGATGCTCGCGCACAAAGCGGAAGATGAAGGCATGGCTGTGGCAGAACTCATGGCAGGACAGAAGGGTCATGTGAATTTCGACGTTATTCCTTCAGTCGTCTATACAGAGCCCGAAGTTGCATCGATCGGCAAAACGGAAGAAGAACTCAAAAAGGCAGGTATTGAATATACCTCCGGCAAGTTCCCGTTCTCTGCCAATGGTCGGGCCCGGGCCATGCTGGCGACGGATGGGTTTGTCAAAGTATTGGCCGACAAAAAGACCGACCGGGTTCTAGGCGCACATATCGTTGGCAAGGGTGCGGGTGATCTGATTCACGAAATTGCGGTCATCATGGAGTTTGGCGGTTCATCGGAAGATTTGGCGCGCACATGCCATGCGCACCCGACCATGAGTGAAGCGGTGCGTGAAGCGGCTTTGGCAACGGCATTTGGAAAACCGCTCCATATGTGAGGCCAATGGATGAGGCAGGTCGAGGAGATTGACGTACCGCTGCCCCATCCAGCCATGTCCGATGCTGATTGGGCAGATTGTTATCGTGTTGAGGGGCCGCTGAGTTTTCAAACAGCGCATCAGGCCGCGATCGCAATCGTGTCAGCATTTCCAAAATGGACCTATCCTGCCTTGATGTTGCGTCAACTCGTGGTCATGCCGTTCGGATTGAAGGGCTCGGAAGACAAACAGGAAAAGATAGGCAAGGTTGGCGTATTTCCTATTGTCTCGGAGGAACCAGAGCGGGTGGTTGCGGGCTTTGATGACAAGCATCTGAACTTCCGTATTGTGGTCGATCTTGAAGCAGGTCAGGCGGTATCCCTGACGACTTTGATAAGACGTCACAACCTGCTTGGTAGCGCTTACTTGCAGCTTGTATTGCCATTTCACAGGGCGATAATCCGATCTGCGCTGGCCAGGCTCCGCTCTTAGAGCTGTGTCCAAACACAAAAAACCCGGCGGCTCTGTTGAGCTACCGGGTTCTCTTCTTCTGGAGGTCCTAGCTGGATTTCTGGCTGTCGAGCCATTCATCCATATAGGCAATGAGCCAAGCGTCCATGGGGGCAG
>JAHEJF010000287.1 GCA_024639025.1 Ahrensia sp.
CCTGCTCGATTTTCCAGGATGAGAATGAGCGGCAAGTCTATGCTTTTGGTGATCGTCACCACGACCTTGACCTGCTCAGCGCAGGCGAGGCTTGGGAAGAGTTGTTCGGCAGCCAATCACCAAAGCCGTGGAGCTCTGACATGAATTGTGTGACACTGACGCCGCGCTCAACCGGGACCGACGGATTCTTCTTCGCCGTCCTGCAGCGCAGCTGAGAGGAAACAAATGTCGCCCCGCTATATTTCACTTATTGCTTTTCTGGTTCTGTGCGTCGGCGGTGGCTCGCTTGTGGGAATCCAAAACATGCCAGGCGAGTGGTATGAGGGGCTTAGCAAGCCCTTTTTCAATCCGCCAAATTGGTTGTTCGGTCCCGCTTGGGCCATTCTGTATACGCTTATAGCCTTTGCGGGCTGGCGCACCTGGATGCGGGCCTCTGATAGCAAATTGATGATCGTCTGGTTTGCGCAATTGGCGTTGAACTTTACCTGGTCGCCGGTCTTTTTCACCTATCATTGGATTCTGATTGCCGCAGCGATCATTGCTTCCATGATTATTCTGACATTGGTCTTTGTTGCCAAGTCATGGCGGTCGGACCGCATTGCCAGCGTACTCATGCTTCCCTATTTGGCATGGATCATTTTTGCCGGAATGCTCAACGTTTCATTGTGGTGGTTGAATTGATGCTCAAGCGTGTCGGCGGCAAGTCGATCCTTTATGTGATGGCAGCTGATCCGGAATACGGGGATTATCTGCGGGCGCGCGTCAATCCTTTGATATGCGGGATTGGACCAGTGGAGAGTGCCGTCGCAGTGACAAAGGCATTGTCCGAAACCAGGCCAGACTTGCTGGTTTCTATGGGTTCGGGCGGGTCCCGCGTTCTGGAGCAGGGCAAGGTCTACCAAGCGTCATCGGTCAGCTACCGGGACATGGATGCATCGCCGCTAGGTTTTGCAAAGGGTCAAACCCCACTGACCGAATTGCCGATAGAAATTCCCATGGAGTTGCAGATAAAAGGCGTTGAATCCGCACGACTATCGACAGGTGCAAGCATTGTTTCGGGCGATCATTACGACACGGTCGATGCAGAAATGGTCGACATGGAGAGCTTTGCCATATTGCGTGCCTGCATGACGTTTGATGTTCCGATGATCGGCCTTCGCGGTATTTCCGACGGTGCCAAGGAGCTGAAAAAACTCGAAGATTGGACGCAATACCTGCACGTCGTTGATGAGAATTTGGCCGCCGCAGTGGACCTGCTCGAAGAGCAGGTCGCTTAGAGCGTTTCAGTCTTCAACTGAAACGCTGGTGCGGATTTGGGCATTGAAAATATTGGATAAATCCGGCTGCCGCGATTCCATCAAGGGCTGACAGAGTCTAGCGCATCGAGGCAGCGCAGGCAGGGATAGAATCGTTACACCCGCGACCGGCTTGCCACTGTGCTTTGCGACGGCGGGGCCGCCAACAGCCAGGTATTGATTGAGTTTTTCGGTGTCTTTGACGACCAGAGTGACGACATTGCTGCATTTGCTGACAACTATCCGCGTGTTCAACTCGAAATTGTCGGTGACAACAACCTGCTCAATCGCTGCCACTTGCTTGCAATAAGTTGAGTTGCCCTCCAATGGTTGAAAATGCAGGCTCCTTTTTGCAAATTTGCAATCAAATCGCATACTCGGTGGGAGAGGAATATGGACGATTTTTCGAATGTGAATTGGTTGGCAGTCATTGTCGGTGCGGTGTTGTCGTTTCTGGCTGGTTGGCTTTGGTACAGCCCAATCCTGTTTGGCAAAAAGTGGGCAGAAGGATCGCGGGTCGAGTTGGGATCAGCTGATGACATGCCCAAGCTGGCCATGGGTGCGCAAGCACTTGCACTGTTGCTCATCTCCACGCTGATCGGCATCACGGCAGCCAGTAACGCTTTGATGGCGGCAATCGTCGCAATTCTCGGCATTGCCGCCTTCAGTGTTTCGGTTGGTGGCTTTGTGAAAAAGAACAATTACGCGATGATGGTCGATGGCGGCTATGTGATCGCGTTCGGCATTATCATGATTGCGGTGCAGGGTATTTTGTAACCCATGTTGCAATGCGGTGGAAACGCCCTATGAGGTGATTGAATCTTGGCAAGGATCGACGTAAAGCCTTGCCATGACAGACATCACCTCTCACCCCGACAATATACTCATTATCGATTTTGGCAGCCAGGTCACGCAGTTGATCGCGCGGCGCGTGCGAGAAGCAGGTGTGTATTGCGAGATTGTCCCATTCCAGCACGCCGAGGAAGGATTTGCCCGTTTAAAACCAAAGGGCGTCATCCTGTCCGGCAGTCCGGCATCCGTGCATGACGACAACGCGCCTCTCGCGCCCCAAACAGTGTTTGAAAGCAAGGTGCCTGTTTTTGGCATTTGCTACGGACAACAGGTCACCGCGCACCAGCTTGGCGGCAAGGTCGAAGGCGGCCACCACAGGGAATTTGGCCGTGCGAAAATCAAGATCCACAAAAAAAGTCCCCTGTTTGAAGGTGTATGGGATGTGGGCGGCGAATACCCGGTATGGATGAGCCATGGCGACAGGGTCACTCAATTGCCCGACGGTTTTGAGGTGATTGCCACATCACCAAATGCCCCACTGGCGCTGGCCGTCAATGAAGAGCGCCGCTACTACACCACGCAGTTCCATCCAGAAGTGGTGCATACACCCGATGGCAAAAAGCTGATCTCGAACTTTGTGCATTACATCTGTGGCCTGAAGGGCGATTGGACGATGGCTGCCTACAAGGAGCAGGCCATCGAAGCCATTCGAAATCAGGTTGGTCCCGAGGGCCGGGTAATTTGCGCCTTGTCGGGCGGTGTGGACTCCTCTGTTGCCGCGCTCTTGATCCACGAAGCGATAGGCGACCGCTTGTCATGTATTCTGGTTGATCATGGCCTGATGCGGAAGGATGAAGCACAAAACGTCGTTGATATGTTCACCGAGCATTATCATCTGGATCTGAAATGCGTGGATGCCATCGATGAGTTCATCGACGCGCTTGAAGGTGAAAGCGATCCGGAGAAGAAGCGCAAGACAATCGGCCGTCTCTTCATCGAGACATTTGAACGCGAAGCCAAAGCTCTGGCAGATCAAGGCAAGGATGCACAATTCCTTGCACAAGGTACGCTTTATCCTGATGTCATCGAAAGCGTCAGTTTCACCGGCGGTCCGAGCGTGACCATCAAGAGCCACCACAATGTGGGCGGTTTACCGGATCGCATGAACATGGAGTTGGTTGAACCACTCCGGGAGCTCTTCAAGGACGAGGTTCGCCTGCTGGGAAAAGAACTCGGACTGCCCGAAAGCTTTATCGGTCGCCACCCTTTCCCCGGTCCGGGGCTCGCCATCCGGTGCCCTGGCGGCGTGACGCGCGAGAAGCTTGATATTCTCAGACAGGCTGATGCCATTTATCTTGAAGAAATCCGTAATGCCGGCCTGTACGACAAGATCTGGCAGGCTTTTGCTGTTTTGTTGCCAGTCCAAACCGTTGGCGTGATGGGCGATGGCCGCACCTATGAATTTGTCTGTGCGCTGCGCGCTGTAACCTCAGTCGACGGTATGACTGCTGACTTTTATCACTATGACATGGAGTTTTTGGGCAGGGCCGCGACCCGCATCATCAACGAAGTGCGTGGCATAAACCGGGTTGTTTATGACGTCACTTCCAAGCCGCCGGGCACCATTGAGTGGGAATGAACGATCCGGGTATACCTCAGATTGGTGCCGTCGATGCACCTTACCTGTTTGTTTTCAATGCTAAATCAGGTGCCAACGCTTTAGCCACGGCCCTCTAGAAAAATGCCTGCAGCCCGGTTTGGGCGCGCCCCAGAATAAGCGCATGAACATCATGCGTTCCCTCATAAGTATTGACCGTTTCCAGATTGACCATGTGCCGAAACACAG
>JAHEJF010000288.1 GCA_024639025.1 Ahrensia sp.
TGCCCGAATTCGTGCGCGCAGCTCTAGAAGAGCAGGGGCTTCGGGAACTCTATAATCAGCGACCTTGGTATCAACGAAACGATTATTTGGGTTGGATTTGCCGCGCCAAACGCGAGAACACAAAACTAAGGAGACTCGATCAAATGCTTGCTGAATTGAAGGCAGGTGATGTCTACATGAAAATGGCATGGCGCCCCAGACCAAAATTGCGCGACGGCATGTAATGCGCCCACGAACGGGAACAACTGCATCAATGCCGGATCATCATCTGGCTACCAGCGAAAGAACTGTGACAGTGCCTTAATTCGGTTTCGCCGATGGCGCCGATAGAAGATTTGGCTGAACGGATTCATACAGTTTCTTCCAGGTGCAGGCACCATCCAGCAATCGAATTGGCAAATGTGATATCTTTGCGGGATCTTCAATATTGCGCATGTTGACAGCACTCATATCGCTTCCATCTTCGCGCTTTTTCGAGTGGTGATAATGCGTGACGCAACCGCATCGAGCACAATGAAAGAACTCCAACTCATTTTTGCCCCACACATAAACCTGTGAGGCATTCTTGGTGGCGTGCACTGTAATTGCCTTCCTTTGCTGATAAGCCCACAGAGCACCGTATCGCCGACAAAGGGAGCAATTGCACTGCGTTAGTTTTCTGATCGCGCGGGCCATCTCGATCGTAACAGCGCCAAAATGGCAGGTAACTTTGTAGGGCATAGTTGTTTCCATTTCTTTCATTACACGGCCCTGTGCTCAAATGGATGAGCAACGATTGCCGCTCAGTTCTTCAAGTGCGCGCACTGCTCCAGAAACCCGCTCAATAATTCTTTGTCATAGGATTGGTTTGGATAGACTTTGATGTGCTTGCTCGGTCTTCCGGAACCCACCAATACATCGTGCGGATCATCTAATTCACCACTTTTGAGAAAGCCAAAATTCACATGTGCCTTTGAGCCAAACAGGTAGACTACTGGAGTTTCATGAGCATTCAAAAATACGGGCACTCCGTACTGCATGGATTCCGATACGCCCGGCAAGGTTTGGAGAATAAATGCGCGAAGCTCCTCCAGAAGTGGCACGACCGTCGACGGACATTGTCTGATATACTCATCTATCGTTTCGTTCTTGCGCGTCATGGCGAGAACCCAATGGTGCAGTGTTTGAATACCAACAGCATGTCCCATGTCTCTGAGATTTTGGTGAAGCAATCGTTTCGCCGATATCCAAGCTCTTCCAAATTACATGGATGTGGGACGTTTTGCTCATGGCAGCACTTTGCAACTCTGTGCTTCAACAGAATTGATTTTCATCAAGATCCCGAAATCCATCTGCGATATTTCTTGTAACTCAACTCAACATAATTGGGAGACTGTAATGTATCGATACTTGCTCACGGCAGTCATCTTGATGAGTACTGCCACGCCTCTGGCTGCAGATGATGAAGCGGGATTTTTCCAATTCAACAACGACCGATTTCTTGCAGGGTCCAAGGCGATCCAGGATCAGGTTGGTGTGGACGACCTGTTCATGGTTGGTGAAACAGTTCGAAGTGAGCAGAATATCTCCGGCTCCGCGCACCTTGCAGGACGACGTGTCGAATCCAATGGGACGATTGGTGGTGATGCCTATCTTGCGGGTATGGACGTGTCTCAGGAAGGCAGGATTTTCGGCGATCTGTCAGCCAGTGGATACAATGTTGAAGTCGGTGAGGTAACGGGTGACCTTAGGGTTTCGGGCGTCAATCTGACCATTGCTGGTCCCGTGTCTGGATATGCTTTGATTGCTGGAGACGATGTCCGAATTGAATCAGTAATTCAGGGTGACGTAAGTCTTGCAGCGCAGGAGGTCGATTTTGCCAGTGGCGCACAAATTGTCGGTAAACTGACTATCTATGAGGAAAAGGTTGGTGAACTGGAAGTTCCGGCTAACGTCGTCTCTGAAGATCGGGTGGAACGACGTGAAATAGCCCGATGGGCTCGCACAGCGAATGAAGCAGGGATTTGGAGCTGGCGCAGAGCATTGAGTAGCTTTATTTCCGGTGTATTGCTCGTTGCTGGAATTGCCGCATTGATTGCTGCTTTTGTGCCAACAAAGCTGGCCCAATTGCGCCGGAGCATTCTTGAGGAACCATCCCGTAGTCTGGTAACCGGCTTTCTGGTGCTGTCAGCGCTGATCGGATCAACCATTGTTCTAATGATGACCGGAATTGGGCTCGTGATTGCACCCGCAACTGTGATACTCGCATTGCTTGGCGCATTTGCGGGATATGTTGTGGGCGCTTATGCGATTGGTGTCGGATTGCTATTGTTGTTCAATCGACCTGAACCAGACAGCTTTGGAACCAGGGCCATGGCGGCCGCAATTGGTGCGCTTGCCATTGGCTTGATTGCCCTGATTCCAATTGTTGGTTGGCTCTGTGTTATGGCTGTTACATTAGCGGGAGTGGGGGCAATCGGCAGTTGGCTGTTTCGACCTAAACTCTTTGCAACTGCTTAGCGCCAAGTATTGGCACCTTCCAAGTTTCATTAGTGCAGCGCGCAATCCCGACACCACAGCCTTAGAGTTGAGGTTTGATCACTAATTTGCCTTTGACTTCACCAAGTCCGGTTCGCCTCAGTGCTTCAGGTACTGACGAAAGCGGCAGAACATCTTCTATGTGCGGGGAAAGAACCCCCTCGGCGGCCATTTGCATAATACGCTCGGTCAATTCCCGACCAGCGGGAACCAACAGCATCCCGATCCTCTTGTTTTGTAAACGGTAACGCAAACCACCAATTAGAAGTGACAGCAGGATCTTAACTTCGCCTCCTGATGCGCTGTAGACTCCGTCTTTGGTAAGTGATCGGGCAATTGATGTTGGTCCACGCGTTGCGACCATATCCAATATTCGGTCCCATTGCATTCCCGAACTGGCAAAATCTTCAGTACGATAATCAATGACTTCATCTGCACCGAGAGATTTTAGCCAGTCGGTTTTTGCTCCATTATCTACTGCAGTGACATGCACTCCCGACGACTTTGCCAATTGCAACGCCATGGTGCCTGATCCACCGCCTGCACCATTGATCAAGAGCCGCATGCCTTCCTTCAATCCTTCTGTTCCAGAGACTGCGATACCTCCGGCCTGTGGCAAGCAGGCAGCAAGCTCGTCTGACAATGTGTTTGGCACACGCGTCATGTCAGCGGCAGGCAAGCAAGCATATTCTGCAAACCCGCCACGCACCATCACACAATCGCCTATAATTCTGTCGCCGATTGAAAACTCTTGCACGCCCGAACCAAGTGCATCGACAGTTCCAACGATGTCCGATCCAAGCACAGCGTGCCCAGGCCGTCTCAGCCCCCCGATGAGCCGAGCATAGAATGGTGAACCAATCAGGTATTCCCAGTCTGACAAGTTCACTGCGCATGCCTGAACCTTGACTCTGATCTGCGCTCTTTTCGGTTGCGGAACCGGAATATCAGCAAGGCGCAGATGTTCCGGCCCGCCATATCTGTCCTGAACCACAGCTTTCATCCACTCCTCCTGATCAGTCGGTATGCAATACCTAACAATTCACTTCAAATCCCGTTGCCACAACACAGCCACCTGGTTGGAAAATCGGTGTATTTCACAGAGCAGTCGCAGCAAACTCAATCAGATGGCGGTGCATATTTGGCATAGACTTGTGCAGCAGTCATTGTTTCAGTCTCAGCGGCCAAGTTACAAAAGTGCGGCGCTTGATCGATGAATACCTGAAGGGTCAGTTGCAATTCTGACTGTTGGTCAAGCAGCCCAGCGGATATCTGATACTCTTCGCTGTCGATAATGTGATAGTACAAATTTGAACCGCAAAGCTTGCAAAAACCGCGTTCAGCCCAGTCAGAAGACCTGATCTTCGTGATGTTCTGCTCGCCCTCAAATTTAACTTCGTCGA
>JAHEJF010000289.1 GCA_024639025.1 Ahrensia sp.
TCGCGCGTGTAGCGACGGATGACATCTCCAAGAGCTTCGTCGTCGAGCTCAAACTCCTTGGTATTCAAACCATGGTTCTCGAGCGACTTGGGGATCAGATGACGGCGGGCGATCTCGACCTTTTCATCTTCCGTGTAGCCGGCAATCCTGATGATCTCCATGCGGTCCATCAGGGCCGGCGGGATGTTGAGCGTGTTGGCCGTCGTCACGAACATCACGTTTGACAGGTCGTATTCGACCTCCAGGTAATGATCCATGAATGACGAATTCTGTTCCGGATCGAGCACCTCAAGCAACGCGGATGACGGATCACCGCGGAAATCCATGCCCATCTTGTCGATTTCATCGAGCAGGAACAGCGGGTTGGACTTCTTTGCTTTCTTCATGGATTGAATGACCTTACCGGGCATCGATCCAATGTATGTGCGCCGGTGGCCGCGGATCTCAGCCTCATCACGCACACCGCCAAGCGACATGCGGACAAATTCACGGCCCGTCGCCTTGGCAATAGACTTGCCAAGCGACGTCTTGCCGACGCCGGGAGGGCCAACGAGGCACAGGATGGGCCCGCGCATCTTGTTGGTGCGCTGCTGAACAGCAAGATATTCAACGATGCGTTCCTTGACCTTCTCCAGACCGAAATGATCGGTGTCGAGCACGTCCTGGGCGAATGTCAGATCCTTCTTGATCTTGGATTTGCGGCCCCAGGGAATGCCGACGAGCCAGTCGAGGTAATTGCGAACGACCGTGGCTTCGGCTGACATCGGGCTCATCTGACGCAGCTTTTTCAGCTCTGCATCGGCTTTTTCACGGGCTTCCTTGGACAGTTTGGTCTTGGCGACGCGCTCCTCGAGCTCGCCGATCTCGTCCTTTTCCTCGCCGTCGCCGAGTTCCTTTTGAATGGCCTTCATCTGCTCATTCAGATAATACTCGCGCTGGGTCTTTTCCATCTGGCGCTTGACGCGCGAGCGGATGCGCTTTTCGACCTGGAGGACCGAGATCTCGCTTTCCATTAGCGCATAGACTTTTTCCAGACGCTCGGTGACCGAAGCGATCTCCAGCAATTCCTGCTTTTCGGCAATCTTGATCGCGAGGTGAGCAGCCACGCTGTCGGCGAGCTTGGCATAATCCTCGATCTGGCCGATCGACTCGATGGCTTCCTGCGGGACTTTCTTGTTGAGCTTCACATAACTGGCAAACTGGGAAACCACCGTGCGGGCGAGCGCTTCTATTTCGCCGTCTTCTTCGAGATTTTCAGCCGGCAGAAGGTCTGCGTGGGCTTCATAATAATCTTCGCGGTCGGTAAATTCGGAAATCCGGGCGCGTTCGTTGCCTTCGACCAGAACCTTGACCGTTCCATCGGGCAACCGCAGCAGTTGCAGAACTGATGCAATGGTGCCGACATTGTAGATCGAATCCGGATCAGGATCATCATCAGCAGCATCGCGCTGCGCGGCCAGGAGAATGCGCTTGTCTTCGCGCATGACCTCTTCGAGCGCCTTGATGGATTTTTCGCGGCCGACAAACAGCGGCACAATCATGTGCGGAAAAACCACGATGTCGCGCAGCGGCAAGACCGGGAAAATTCCGCCGAGGGAGGTGCTAGGGGTGTCACTCATATCGATTGCTATCCTTATAGGTTCGGCGAACCGGTAACCCAAAACGGGCTTACCGTGCCTCATACGGCGAACCGTGCGCAGTGGTTCAAGATACACTGTGTAGTTATGTTTCTACACCAACGAATTTGATTCTGCGTTAAGCAGTTCAGTTGTCCCACACAAAATGGCGGTGGCCGGACCCGAATTCAAGGGACCGGGCATCACAAATAAGGTGACAGGCACAACACTGGCATCACGGACCTTTTACGGAGCCCGGATTACCCCAAAATCAGGCCGAAGCAGGCTCTTTGACGTCCTGCTCACCATCCTTGTCGGCGTAGATCAACAAGGGCTTGGCTTCGCCGGCAACCACCTCTTTGGAGATGACCGATTCTTCGACACCGGCCATGCCCGGCAGATCGAACATGGTATCCAGCAAAATGCCTTCCATAATCGAACGCAAGCCACGTGCGCCGGTTTTGCGCTCGATTGCCTTTTGAGCAATCGCTTTCAGGGCATCGTCCTTGATGGTCAGTTTGACGTCTTCCATCTCGAACAGGCGCTGATACTGCTTGACCAGCGCGTTCTTGGGTTCCGTCAGAATTTGCATCAAAGCAGTCGCATCCAGGTCTTCCAGCGTCGCGATGACCGGCAGACGTCCAACGAATTCAGGGATCAGGCCGAATTTGAGCAGGTCTTCCGGCTCCAGCTCGCGCAGCAACTCGCCAGTCTTGCGGTCATCTTCATCCTTGACGTCAGCAGCAAATCCAATGCCGGCACCCTTGCCGCGGCCGGCAATGATCTTTTCCAGCCCGGCGAATGCGCCGCCGCAGATGAACAGGATGTTGGTCGTATCGACCTGCAGAAATTCCTGCTGGGGATGCTTGCGGCCGCCTTGCGGTGGCACCGAGGCAACGGTGCCTTCCATGATCTTGAGCAGTGCCTGCTGAACGCCTTCGCCCGAGACATCGCGGGTGATCGAAGGATTGTCCGACTTGCGGGAAATCTTGTCGACCTCGTCGATGTAGACGATGCCGCGCTGGGCGCGCTCGACATTATAATCGGCCGACTGCAGCAGTTTCAGGATAATGTTTTCAACGTCTTCACCAACATAGCCAGCTTCGGTCAATGTGGTGGCATCGGCCATCGTGAACGGAACGTCGAGGATGCGAGCCAGGGTTTGCGCCAGCAAGGTCTTACCGCAACCGGTCGGGCCGACCAGCAGGATATTCGACTTGGCCAGCTCAACATCGTTGTTCTTGGATGCGTGGTTGAGACGCTTGTAATGGTTGTGAACGGCAACCGAGAGCACGCGCTTGGCATCCGGCTGGCCAATGACATAGTCATCGAGAACTTTGCAAATTTCGGTCGGTGTCGGCACGCCCTCGCTGGACTTGACCAGAGAGGATTTGTTCTCCTCGCGAATTATGTCCATGCAAAGCTCGACGCATTCATCACAGATGAACACAGTCGGGCCGGCGATCAGTTTACGCACCTCATGCTGGCTCTTGCCGCAGAAAGAGCAATACAGGGTGTTCTTGCTATCACTCCCGCTCGATTTGCTCATTGGTCCTCCTAAGGGCCGTTGCCGGTTGGTTCGTCAATATGGTTCATATTCGAACAGACCGGCCAGGTTACTCTGGTTGTACCCAGCACACAGCAACATACATGCCGTTACCTGAACCTTTACGCAACAGGTGATTCATCTGAGCATGGCTGGTGATGGTTAATCAACCGTTGATTGCGTTACCATGGAGTGTGGAAAAGCAGCACTCAATTCAACAGAACCGCACAAATGGGTGATCACCCCGCTTGCGTCAAGCTTATTACCGATCAATCGTCATCTTTGGGCACTTCGGGGCGCTTGTCGATCACCTGATCAACCAGGCCGAACTCCTTGGCTGCCTCGGCTGTCAGGAACGTGTCACGATCCAGCGCCTTTTCGATGCGATCGAGCTTCTGGCCTGTATGTTTCGCATAGACCTGATTCAACCGGCCGCGCATCTCGATGATTTCCTTGGCGTGGCGCTCGATATCGGACGCCTGACCCTGGAAACCACCAGAGGGCTGGTGGACCATGATGCGGGCATTCGACAGGGCGAACCGCTGGTCCTTTTCCCCAGCGCACAACAACAATGAGCCCATCGAAGCCGCCTGGCCGATGACGGTGGTCGAAACACCCGGGCGGATAAACTGCATGGTGTCGTAGACCGCCATGCCGGACGTCACAACACCGCCAGGCGAGTTGATGTACATCGCAATCTCTTTTTTCGGGTTTTCGGCTTCCAGGAACAGGAGCTGAGCCACGATCAGGCTG
>JAHEJF010000290.1 GCA_024639025.1 Ahrensia sp.
AAAATGCGCAAGATTTCCGAATTGCAGTCTGATGCCCGGTCAACCATGACAGGGCGGATTGTCGACAGCTACACCAACATGATGACGGTCAAGCTGTTTGCGCATGCCAATCGCGAAGAAGCTTATGCCAAGGACTCCATGGATCAATTCCTGGATACCGTGCATCCCCAGATGCGACTAGTCACCGTGCTCAACACGGGTCTGGACATTGTGAACAGTCTACTTTTGTTCGCCGTGGCAGCAATCGGGATTTGGTCATGGCAGTCCGGCATTGCATCGGTGGGTGCTGTGGCCGTGGGTGTTGGGCTTGTACTCAGGCTCGAGGGCATGTCCCACTGGGTAATGTGGGAACTTGCCGGCATGTTCGAGAATATCGGCATGGCGCAGGACGGCATGGGAACCATTGCCAAGCCGCAAAGCGTGGTTGACCGCCATGATGCCAAGACGTTGCATGTCTCCAAGGGCGACATTGAGTTTGATCGCATCACCTTTAACTACGGCAAGGATGACGGCGTGATGAGTGATTTGTCATTGCATGTTAAGCCCGGCGAAAAAGTTGGTTTGGTGGGGCGGTCTGGTGCCGGTAAGTCGACATTGATGAATGTGTTGCTTCGGCTGTATGATCTGGAAGGTGGGGAAATCCGCATTGACGGACAAAACATTGCCGGGGTCACCCAGGACAGCTTGCGCCAGCAGATCGGTGTTGTGACACAGGATACCTCCTTGTTGCACCGTTCTGTGCGGGACAACATTGCTTACGGCAATCCTGATGCGACAGATGCCGATGTCATTGAAGCCGCCAAACGCGCCAATGCCCATGAATATATCATGGATCTGGTCGATCTGAATGGTCGGACAGGCTATGACGCCCATGTTGGCGAACGCGGGGTGAAGCTCTCTGGTGGCCAACGCCAACGCATCGCCATTGCCCGGGTGTTCTTGAAAAACGCGCCCATATTGGTTCTGGACGAGGCAACATCTGCACTCGATTCAGAAGTGGAAGCGGCCATTCAGGATAATCTGAATGCATTGATGGAAGGCAAGACCGTGATCGCCATCGCACACAGGCTTTCCACAATTGCCAATCTGGATCGGTTGATTGTGCTGGATAAAGGAGCCGTTATCGAAGAAGGGAGCCATGAAGATTTGGCCAAGGCGAATGGATTGTATGCCCAATTGTGGGCACGGCAATCCGGCGGGTTCCTCGGAATTGATGAAAGTATTGCAGCAGAATGAGCAAACCTTTCCGGATGAAAACCAACGAGAGCGGCAAATACGACACTGAGCATGGCGTATGGAATCGGTTCGAGCGCTACATCGATCCGTTTTCCAACACCGATGATGATGTGTTGCCGCACGATGCTTGGGGATTCATCTTCCATTTTGCCAAAGAGGCAAAAGGGCCGTTTGTGTTGATGCTGGTGATTGGTGGCCTGGTTGGTGCTGTTGATGCGTCGCTTTACTGGGCTGTTGGCTATGTAATTGATATTATTGATCAATCAACACCAGAAACGCTGATCGAGGACTTCGGACTTCAGTTGTTGCTCATATTGGGTTTGTTGCTTGTGGTGCGTGCTGTGGTGATGAGTGGCGCAGCTATCACCGAGCAACAGGTCATCATTCCGCGCTTCAACACGATGGTGCGCTGGCAGAGTTTCCGGCGCATCATCGCCCAACCCTATGCATTCTACCAGGATGATTTTGCCGGTCGCATCGCCACGAAAATCATACAGGCCGGTGAGGCGGTAGGCGATTTTTCTGTGACGATTCTGCAGTCACTGTGGTCGTTTTTGACCTTCGTCATTCTGACCTTCATCGTGCTTTCTACCTTGAGCTGGCAAATGGGCTTGGTTGTCGCGGTCTGGTTTGCCGGCTATGTGATTGTGGCGCGCAGCTTGCTGCCCAAATTGCGGGCGGTGGGCAAGATCAACGCCAATGAGCGCTCGATTTTCACGGGGCGTCTTGTGGATATTTTCACCAATATCCTCACCGTCAAGCTGTTTGATTCCGGTGCCAATGAGTATAATGGCGCCAGGGACGCGATCGATCGCTACATGTCGACGATTACCTTTCACACCCGGTATATTACGCTCATACGCGTCTGTGTTGCCGTGCTCAACGGCTTGATGATGAGTGCGATCGGCGTGCTGTGCGTGCTTGGCTGGATGTCAGGATCGCTGACCACCGGCTCAATTGCTGCTGCGATGGGTCTGGTTTTCAGGCTCAACCAGATGTCAGGCTGGATGATGTTCAATTTGAACGGTCTGATACGTTCATTTTCCACGGTTCAGGACGCGGTGGAAACCATCTCCGTTGCGCCAAAGATCACCGACAGGCCGGACGCCAAAGTGCTTGCGCCGGTACAGGGGGACATCCGGTTCGAGGGCGTGACTTTCAATTATGAGAAGAGCGATGTTGGTCTGTTCGATGCATTGCACCTTGAGATCAAACCAGGCGAGAAAATTGGCATTGTCGGGCCATCCGGTGCCGGCAAATCGACACTGGTTTCACTGGTCTTGCGCTTGTTTGAGCCCAAGACCGGGCGAATCTTGCTCGATGGTCACGATATCAACTCGGTAACGCAAGCCAGCTTGCGGGCACAATTTGGTGTGGTCTCGCAAGATCCCGCACTGATGCACAGATCGCTTGCCGAGAACATTGCCTATGGCAAACCGGGTGCGAGCCAGGCAGAGATTGACGAGGCGGCCCGAAAAGCCAAAGCCTATGATTTCATTCAGGATGCGCGCGATCCCAAGGGAAGGGCAGGTTTTGAGGCGCATGTCGGTGAGCGCGGGATCAAGCTGTCTGGCGGGCAACGCCAGAGAGTAGCGATAGCGCGGGTGATGCTGAAAGACGCGCCGGTGCTGATTCTCGATGAGGCAACATCCGCGCTGGACTCGGAGATCGAAGCTGCAATTCAGGACAATTTGGGGCAATTGATGGAGGGCAAAACTGTGATCGCCATTGCCCATCGGTTGTCCACAATTGCACAAATGGATCGGTTGATTGTCTTTGACAAAGGCAAAATTGTTCAAGTTGGCACACACCAATCGTTGCTGGCTGAGAAAAACGGCCTTTATGCGCGGCTTTGGGCGCGTCAGTCAGGTGGATTTATTGCTGTCAGCGAGGCGGCTGAATAAAGCCTGTTGATGGCTTGCGATTGGGCCGCGACATAGTGCCATCATCCCTTTGTCTACTCTGGACAAAGGGTGTTTTAAGCCATATTGAAACCAGCAAATGTTCCTGCAGGAAATCCGTTTCTTGTGGGATGCACGTGTATCTTTTCGAGAAAGGACGTCTGACGTGAGCGACACGACGACAACCGAGCAGGAAGAACTCCCCACACGCCGCGATTTTATCTATGTAGCCACCGGCATGATGGGTGTTTTTGGTGCGGCCTCAGTGGCCTGGCCGTTTATCGATCAAATGAACCCTGATGCGGCGGTTCTGGCAGCTGGCCAGCCAATTGAAGTCAATCTGGAGTCGATGGAGCCCGGCCAGGTCATCACGGTGACATGGCGCGGAAAACCCTATTTCGTGCGTCGTCTGACCGGAGACGAACTGGCGGCCGCTTCGGATCTGGGCGAAGGCGACATGAAAGCATTCGCACCAATCGATACACGAGTCGGCGGCGCTGCTGATGAAGGATCGTCCAATGAATGGGTGATCGTGTCAGCTAACTGCACGCATTTGGGTTGCGTGCCGCAAATCGTTGATACAAAGCCAGAAGGTTGGTTCTGCCCCTGTCATGGTTCAGTTTTTGATATGACTGGGCGTATTCTTCGCGGCCCGGCAGCGGAGAACCTGCCGCTTCCACCATATGTTTTCACCAGTGCGACGAACCTGATCATCGGCACGGACCAGGCATAGGGACATTCTAATGAGTAACTTGGAACATCACGGAACTTACCAG
>JAHEJF010000291.1 GCA_024639025.1 Ahrensia sp.
TTTGATCGACTGGGAGTCGGCCAACAGTCGCGCGGTCAATGCGCTGGCAAAGGTCAATTGTGAATTCGATCCCACGACGCGTATCTCTGATCTCAGCAGGACTGAAAAGTCGCTTGTTGCCATTGCGCGGGCGCTGGCGGTTGAGTGCGACTATCTGGTGCTGGACGAACCAACAGCCAGTTTGCCGGCAAATGAGGTCGAGCGCCTGTTTTCGGCTTTGCGGCCCCTGCGGGACAAGGGTGTTGGCATGATCTATGTCAGCCATCGCCTGGACGAAATTTTCAAGATTGCTGATCGCGTATCGGTGCTGCGAGACGGCATGATGGTGGGAATGCGCGACGTCGCGCACACCACGCCCGAGGAACTGGTCAATCTGATTGTCGGCAAAAAGACCCGCGAGATCGAGCGTCCGAAAATAGCAGAGGGCAAGGTGATGCTGTCTGTTACCAACCTCGAAACGCATGATGTCGGGCCGGTCGATTTCGAGATTCATCAGGGCGAGGTTGTCGGGCTGGTTGGCTTGCGCGGTGCAGGTCACGAACAGGTCGGACGTTGCCTTTTTGGTGAAGTGGAACATGACGGGACCGTATTGCTGGATGGCGAGGCCCCCGATCTTTCCTCGCCGCGCGCAGCGATGAAGTCCGGTATCGGTTTGGTTGCTCGGGATCGGGTGGTCGAGTCCATCGCTGCTTCGCTGACCATTCGAGAGAATGCATTTATCAATCCCGAAGCGACAGGTCGCAAACCTCTGTCATTCATGACCGCAGCCAAGGAAGACGAGGCCACTTCCAAAATGGGTGCAGAGCTCGGACTGTCGCCCAATGATCCGACCCTTGCAATCGAGGCACTTTCTGGCGGCAACCAGCAGAAGGTGATTGTCGGGCGATGGCTGGCGACTAACCGAAAACTGCTTCTGGCGGAAGATCCGACCGCTGGTGTTGATGTGGGCGCCAAGGCTGAAATCTATGCATTGTTGTTCGAGGCCTTGTCTCGCGGTATGGGCGTTTTGGTCGTGTCCACGGACTTTGAAGAAGTCGCCAATATTTGCCACCGCGCCATCGTGTTTAGCCGCGGCAAGGTGGTGGGTGAACTTGAAGGTGTTGGCCTGTCCACCGAAACATTGATCCAGGCAGCCTCAGCTGGCGAAGCAACTGACCAAGCACAAAAAGAAGATCACCATGCAGTCCATTGAATCTGATGCCCTTGAGCCGACCAAAGCAGAGTTGCGGGACTTGAGCCTTATACAGAAGGCTATCCGCCTGGCGCCGACCTACGGGCTTGTTGTTCTGACATTCGTTTTGCTGGTGCTGTTTTCGATCTTGCTGCCAAATACATTTCCGACGCTGCTTAATCTGCGCGCCATTATTTCTGACAAGGCCATTATTGCCATTTTGAGCTTGGCAGCGATGATCCCTATGGCCGCAGGTCGCATTGATTTGACCGTGGGCTACGGTATCGTGTTGTGGCACATCCTGGCGATTTCATTGCAGACAATCTATGGCGTGCCATGGCCGATGGCCGTACTGATCGTGCTCGTTCTGGGCGCAATTGTCGGTTTCTTTAACGGCCTGCTGGTCGAAATCGCCAAGATCGATGCCTTTATCGCAACGCTGGGTACCGGCACGGTGCTTTATGCGCTGGCGCTGGCACATACCGGTGGTCGGCAAATGGTGGGGGTTCTCCCGCAAGGATTTTACGACATCAACGGCACATTTGTTTTTGGCTTGCCTATCACGGGTTTTTACGTGCTCGCGATAACAATCGCGATGTGGCTGGTACTGGAGTATACGCCGATCGGGCGCTACCTTTATGCCATTGGCGCCAATCCCCGTGCAGCCGAACTCAACGGCATCCCAACACGCAAATATGTCATTGGCGCATTCATAACTTCGGGCCTGATGACGGCATTGGCGGGCGTTATTCTGGCTTCGAAATTACGTATCGGCCAAGCCAGCGTCGGGCTCGAATTCTTGCTGCCCGCACTGGTTGGCGCGTTTCTGGGATCAACAACCATCAAGCCGGGACGGGTTAATGTGTGGGGTACGATTGTAGGTGTAGCCATCCTTGCCATCGGTATTTCGGGCATCCAGCAATTTGGCGGCTCTTTCTGGGTCGAGCCCATGTTCAACGGGGTCACGCTTCTCGTTGCGATCGGCATCGCCGGTTACGCGCAACGCCGTAAAGGCGCTGCAAAGAAATAATCAATAAACAATCAGCAATCAGGGAGGAAACCATGCTGAAACGTACATTTATCAAAACACTTCTCGCGGGCACCATTGTCGCAGGATTTGGTCTGACTTCGGTCAATGCCCAGATGACTTTTGACGGTCCGACTGATGGTCCCAACGCGGCCGAGGGAAAAACAATTGTGGTGCTTGCCGCTGATTTGAAGAACGGTGGAATTTTGGGCGTCACAAATGGCGTTGAAGAAGCGGCAGCAAAAATTGGCTGGACGGTACGCGTGCTTGACGGCGCGGGTTCTGTTCAAGGACGCACCGGTGCATTTGGTCAGGCCATGGCTTTGCAGCCCGATGGTATCATCATCAACGGCTTTGATGCAGTTGAACAGCAAGCGGCGCTTGATCAAGCTGTAGCGGCCAAGATTCCCTTGGTGTCCTGGCACTCCGGACCCAAAATTGGGTGAGACGCGCCGGGCGGTATATTTGCCAATGTCTCAACCGACGCCATGACCGTGTCTGAAGAAGCGGCCAAATGGGCAGTGGATGATGCAGGCGGCGCACCGGGTGTGGTGATCTTCACCGACTCGACCTACCAGATTGCGATCGACAAGGCCGACCGCATCAAGGAAACAGTCGAAGCGATGGGCGGCACCGTACTGGAATATGTCGACACGCCGATTGCGGATACATCCAACCGCATGGGACCACTGACCACCAGCTTGCTGCAGAAGTTTGGTGATCAATGGACGCATGCACTGGCGATTAATGACATCTACTTTGACTTCATGGGACCGGCGTTGGCCGCTGCAGGTATCCAGGGCGACGGATCACCAAAAGCAGTTGCTGCCGGTGACGGTTCTGAGTCATCCTTCCAGCGCATTCGTACGGGGCAATATCAATCGATCACTGTTGCCGAGCCCCTCAATCTGCAGGGTTGGCAGTTGGTCGATGAACTCAACCGCGCTGTGCAGGGCGAGCAATGTTCGGGCTATATTACTGCGCCTGCAGTGGTCGATATGGACGGTGCAAAGGGCATGGGCGACAGCAATGCCTTTGACCCGGATAATGGCTATCGTGAAGCCTATGCAAAGATCTGGGGGAAATAGGCCAAGCGAATTGCATTGCTTTTAAAGGGAGCTTCGGCTCCCTTTTTTGTGCTATTTGGAGCGGCTACTCAAGTTATAGCGCTTCAGCATTCAACTGAAACGCTGGCGCGGATTTGGGCATTAGAAATTTTGGATAAAACCGGGTACTGCGATTCCATCAATGGCTGACAGAATCTAGTAAATAATGATCTCAATGCTGGGATTAGTGCTGGTTTTCAGACAGGCCAATTTTGGAGTTAAGTAGAAACTGCGCAAAGATGGGTTCGTTAGCCGCACCGATTGCGCGCGCAATGACACCGCGAGTACCGGGTTCAATGGTCGGCATGATCAAACCGCGCATATCCAGATTGGCTATGTAACGTCACATACCTTCTGCCGGTGTCGAGCGGGTTCTGAACAATACATCAATGGCTAAGAGCGCAGTGCGCAACATCACCACAACGCTGCACGTCAAGGCATTGCCGGATCCTAGACTTGCCTAGGCAAATTCATCGGCGACTTTGGGTTGTTTTGCGCCGGTCATGAATGCCACAGCATCCGACATAGAATGCTGCTTGGGGTCGATCACACACAGCCGCTTGCCAAGACGGTGAATGTGAATCCGGTCGGCGACTTCAA
>JAHEJF010000292.1 GCA_024639025.1 Ahrensia sp.
GCGGAAGCGCTGACCTGCTGATCAGGGATGCCGAACAACAGGCACTAGTACATTTGGCCGGACAAACCAATGGCGACAATGTTGAAGGCTTCATTGATGCGCTCAGGGCAGGCGGTGATTTAACCACCCAATTTCTCATACGTGTTGCGTGTCAGGGCAAGATTGATTTCTTCGCTCGGGTTTTGGCTTCATTGTCGGGCCAGACATCTCAGCGGGTTACTTCCATTTTGGTCAATGAGCGCAGCACTCAACTGCATGCGCTGCTGAGCCAAGCCGGATTTTCAACGATGGTTCAGCCCGTGTTTTTAAAGGCGATCGCGTTGTGGCGGGACGTTGCACAGGGCCGAATTGTTGCAGGCGCGCAGGAAGTCACGCGTCAGGTCATGGAACACCTGGAAAAAGATAACGACAAGCGTCAACCCGCTGCCAATGATGATATTCTGGCATTGCTACGGGTAATTTATCTGGAAACCATGCGTGAGAATGCGCGCAGACACGCCGCAGACATTGCTGCGGCTGCTTGAATTCCAACCAATTGATGAACCTTTATCTTTCTAAATTCTGTTAGCCTTAGAAGGAATCGCAGAAACCGGATTTATCCGATAATTTCAATGCCCAAATCCGCGCCAGTGTTTCAATTGAAGCCTGAAACGCCCTAGATGTCGATATCCTTTGCGTAGGCGGCATTTTCCTGAATGAAGCGAAACCGGGCTTCGGGTTTTGTGCCCATCAGGTCATCCACTGAGCGCTTTGTCGCTTCAGCGTTACCCTCAAAAATATCCACCCTCAGCAAGGTGCGGACTTTCGGGTCCATGGTGGTTTCCTTCAACTGCTTAGCCAGCATTTCACCAAGTCCCTTGAATCGGCTGACCTCGACTTTTTTGCCCTTGAATTCGGTTTCCATGATCTCCGCGCGATGTGCTTCGTCGCGCGCATAGAGCGTCTTGCCGCCGGAGCTGAGTTTGAACAATGGGGGCACAGCCATATACAAGTGGCCGTTACGTATGAGATCAGGCATTTCCTGATAGAAGAAAGTTATCAACAGCGATGCGATGTGAGCTCCGTCGACATCAGCATCCGTCATGATGATGATCCGATCGTAACGCAGGTCTTCCTCTCGATATTTGAGGCCGGTGCCGCAACCGAGCGCCTGAATAATGTCGGCGAGTTGCTGATTGGCCGTAAGCTTGTCACGCCCGGCGGATGCCACATTCAATATTTTGCCGCGCAGTGGCAAAATCGCCTGATTGGTGCGATTGCGCGCCTGCTTGGCCGAGCCGCCCGCAGAATCGCCCTCAACAATGAACAATTCGGCACCGGCAGCTGCGTTCTGCGAGCAGTCGGCGAGCTTTCCCGGCAGACGCAGTTTTCGCACTGCACTTTTGCGGTTTACTTCCTTTTCCTGCCGGCGCTTCAAGCGCTCGTCTGCACGATCCAATACCCATTCCAGCAGTTTGGTGGCCTCTTGTGGCGAAGCGGTCAGCCAATGGTCAAATGAATCACGTATTGCGGTCTCAACGATCTTTTGTGCTTCAACCGTGGCCAGCTTGTCCTTGGTCTGGCCGACAAACTCCGGTTCCCGAACAAAGACCGACAGCATACATGCACACGACACCATAACGTCGTCGGTCGTGATGATGCCGGCTCTTTTAACACCGGAAAGCTCACCATATGCTTTCAGACCTCGTGCAATGGTTTGCCTGAGGCCAGCCTCGTGCGTTCCGCCCTCGGGCGTTGGAATGGTGTTGCAGTAGGAGTTCACAAAACCATCGCCTGTGTGCCATGTCACTGCCCACTCAACCGAGCCATGTCCGCCTGATTTTTCTGATTTGCCCGAGAATATTGTTGACGTTATGCGATGGTCTCCGGACAGCGTGGCCTCCAGATAGTCTTTAAGGCCGCCTGGAAAGTGGAATGTCGCCTTGACGGGTGTTTTTTCTCGGTCTTTTTCTGGCACAAGGCTTTCATGGCATTCCCACCGAATTTCTACACCGCCAAACAGATAAGCCTTGGAGCGCGCCATCTTTGACAGGCGCGCCGGAGAGAACCGCGCATTTTTGCCAAAAATATCCGGGTCGGGATGAAATCGGACTTTCGTGCCCCGCCGGTTGTGCACCTCACCAAGCTTTTCGAGGCCGCCCTGAGGGATGCCCCGCGAAAAGGTCTGGCGGTAGAGTTGTTTGTTGCGCGCAACTTCGACAACCAGATCATCAGACAATGCGTTGACGACCGATACACCGACGCCATGCAGGCCACCGGATGTTTCATAGGCTTTGCCGTCAAACTTTCCGCCTGCATGCAAGATGGTCATGACAACTTCGAGCGTCGACTTGTCTTTGAACTTGGGATGGTTATCGACTGGAATGCCGCGTCCATTGTCGGTGATGGTCAGATATCCGTCGGCGTCCAGGTGAACATCAATGAATGTGGCATGGCCAGCCACAGCTTCATCCATCGAATTATCGATGACTTCAGCGAAGAGATGGTGCAGCGCTTTTTCATCCGTCCCGCCAATATACATTCCTGGCCGGCGCCGAACAGGTTCAAGTCCCTCAAGCACCTCAATGGAATCGGCACCGTAGTCTCCGCTGTCAGTCTTTTGAGCTGCATTTCGATTGCTCGCAGCTTTCACCGAAGCAGATTTTGCAGGTGTTGATGATGGTTGTGTTGCCTGTGATCCAAATAGATCGTCCATAAATGTTCTTTGCCCGTGTTTGCTCTCGAATCAGTGCGGATTATTGCACGATCTGCACCTCATTTGGAAATCTGTAGACCACTATACGCAGCCAATTTTGACCAAAATACTTGCACTTGGGAGGCCTAAGTGATCTATCAGCGCCATCAAATTGCCAATAGGAACCAATGCAGTGCGAGACATTCTGACAGATTTGGAAGAAATCCTTGCCCAGGGGCAGGCTGATCCCATGGGATCTGCGCAGCGCTCAATGCGTCCAAAGCTTGCCAAACGGTTTTACAAGGATGTTGCAGTTTCTCAGCAGGCAGATGGGGCTTTTGCGGTTCTTCTTGATGGGCGTCCGGTCAAAACCCCGGGAAAAAAAGCACTTGCCTTTGTCAAAGCACCGGTTGCCCAGCTGGTGGCGAATGAATTTGCTGCGCAAAAGGAAGAGCTCGATCCCGTAACCATGCCTTGCTTTCGATTGGCCAATACAGCGTTTGACGGCGTCGCTTTGGACATGCAGGCGGTTATTGAAGACATTCTGCGGTTCTCAGGCTCAGATCTGCTGTGCTACCGGGCCGAAGGGCCTGAAGATCTGGTGGCAAAGCAAAGGGATGCCTGGGACAGTCCGCTAGCCTGGGTTGAGGCACTCATTGGAGCCCATTTCAACCTTGCAGAAGGTGTGATGCACGTTGCCCAACCGCGGGAAACAATTGCCGGATTTGGAGCGCAGATCAGACAAATCGAGGATCCAGTGGATCTGGCGGCTTTTCATTCGATGATGACGCTGACGGGTTCGGCGATATTGGCTTTGGCCACCTACAAATCCCACCTGAGCGCGGCTGAGTGCTGGCGTGCGGCACATGTTGACGAAGACCATGTCATCGAACAATGGGGCGAGGACGCTGAAGCCAAGGAAAGAAGGGTTCAGCGCTGGGCGGAAATGGATGCTGCAGACCGCATGATAAAGGCTGCGCGCTGAGTTAGTATCGGGCCTTGATTGGTAAAACAGCTGCGATCGGCTTTGAATTGCCCAAACAATGCCAGTGTCTGTGCCAGCGCTGCAGATGAGCCCTGAAACCTTTCCGTTGGCGCAGATTAGCCGAAAGTCCGCTTTACGCAGGCTGTGATCATGCTACCCATGGAGAAAACGCGTGGGAGGTTGATGTGAAGCACATTCTTGATGAACTCGAGGAACGCAGGTCCGTAGCCAGACT
>JAHEJF010000293.1 GCA_024639025.1 Ahrensia sp.
TGGCAAGGAGTGGACGAAATGACCATGCTCCCTGCAACCACCGACAAGAAACTCGGCCTTGTCATCGATCTTGATATCTGTGTCGGTTGCCACGCCTGCGTAGTCAACTGCAAGGAATGGAACACGGGTGGATATGGTGCGCCACTGGGAGATGTGGAAGCCTATGGCGACAACCCCACTGGCGCTTGGCTTAATCGCATTCATACCTTCGAAGTGACGCCGGAAGATGCGCCTGCGCAGATTGTCCATTTCCCCAAATCCTGTCTGCACTGCGATGATGCACCTTGCGTGACTGTGTGCCCGACGGGCGCGTCCTACAAGCGGCAGGAAGACGGCATTGTGCTGGTCGATGAATCAATGTGTATCGGCTGCGGCCTGTGTGCATGGGCATGCCCTTATGGCGCGCGGGAAATGGATCCTGTCGAAAATGTCATGAAGAAATGTACGTTATGCGTCGACCGCATATACAACGAAAACATTCCAGAGATTGACCGCACACCGGCCTGTGTTCGCACTTGCCCGGCAAATGCCCGCCATTTTGGTGATTTTGCCGATCCCAATTCAGATGTCTCCAAAATGACTGCCGAACGCGGCGGCATGGACTTGATGCCGGAAATGGGAACCAAACCGGTCAACCAATATTTGCCGCCGCGCCCAAAATCGAACCCGACACAATCCCAGGACATCGCGCCCGCTTTTGCGCCCAAAGCAAACGAAGGTTTGCTTGGATGGCTTGATCGCGCGCTGGAAAAACTGGGCTGAGGAAACCGACATGCATCCTGCAATTTCTGTCATATTTTTTACTGTCATGTCCGGCGCCGGTTTTGGACTGATGACCATGATCGGGCTTGGTTTTCCGATGTGTGATGGCCTGATCGCTTCATTCCTGGTCTGCTTGCTTGGCGGAGGACTGGCGGTGGCTGGCCTGCTGTCATCCACATTTCACCTTGGCCATCCTGAACGCGCATGGCGAGCGCTGTCGCAATGGCGTTCATCATGGTTGTCGCGCGAAGGCATCGCCGCCATTGCAACGCTCATGGTGTTTGCCCTCTACTCTTTGATCTGGATTTTTACCGGTACCCGTATCGCGCTTCTGGGCTGGGTCGTCGCGATCGGCTCAATTGCGACGGTATACACGACATCAATGATCTATGCCCAATTGAAGACCGTGCCCAACTGGCACTCCTACCTGACGCCGGTCTGCTATCTCGCTTTTTCCTTTGCTTCCGGGCTGGCGCTGGCTGGCGCCGTCGGCAATGCGAAGACCGTTTTGGGCATTTCACTTCCCATTGCCGTTGTTATTGCACTGGCCATTGCATGGATTGCCAAATCCATCTGGTGGAAACGCGCTGATAAAGTTGGGTTTTCCGAAACCGGGTCCGACACCGGAACGGCCACAGGCTTGGGCCATCTAGGCAAGGTGAAGTTATTGGAAAAGCCACATTCCGGCAAGAACTATCTCACCAAGGAAATGGTGCACCAGATCGGACGCAAGCACGCATTCAAGCTGCGCATGATCGCTTATGTGTTGGGTGCGCTGGTACCGGTGCTCCTGTGTCTGATAGCATTGATTGGCGCGCCGACTTTCTTCCTGCTGCTGGCCGCCATTAGCCTGATTGCCGGCTTGTTTGCAGAGCGCTGGCTGTTCTTTGCCGAAGCAAAACACGCCGTCAGCTTGTATTACTGACAATGGCGAAAAACGTCGGACTTTGACTGGCGGGGCGACCTGCCCTAGTCGTTCAAATATCCATGTCTGACAAACCAGTCATGTAGGATGCGTCTGACCGCCTCTGAACGACAGGGCGCGTCCTTCTCGGAAGCTGCAAATTCGTCAAGGCCATCCAAGCAGTCTGGGTCCAGACGTACACAGATCGCTTCAATCTCAATTTTAGATGGGTTATCGGGTCTTTTCATCGCTCAATTAAGCCTTTGTATTCAAGCCTTTTGAGCACAATGCATCTTTCGGCTATGGGGCAGTATGAACGTTATTTTTCTACCGTTAGTCGATCGTCAAAGTTGAAATTCGGCCCAACTACGCGCAGACCGCAGCGTGGCTATTTCACAGGAAAATCAAAGTGATACGCGCGCTACAAGCACTTTGACCCAATTTGACCGCACCGCATCATTTCTGTCTCATTCACAAATATTCTCTTTGATAAAGCAATTTGAACCGATACAGCCGTCCCAGCCTTCAAGTTTCACAGATTGAGACTTCTCACTGAAATCACCTTCGATGATTTCAACCGACTTGATCTTGTCAAATCTGAATATCCTTTCGGAAGCATAATCACGCCCCTTGGTGCAACCTCGGCTCTGCCATCCATGCAGATACAGTTTGCCATTCTTGCCAACCGCCACTTGATGCACATCGACGAGACGCGGCAGGCAGCCTTTGCTGGCGTCTTTGTCATAGACGAGTTCGATGATGCGGCTCGTTTCCGCTGCTTCACACAATTGAGTCTGAAGTTCTGACTGAGCTTGCGCAGGCAAACAGACAACAAAGGAAATGAACAGTGTTGTAATCGTATGTTTTAGCTTCATCAGTTTCATCCTTCGGGTCTTTGTGCCGCCATTTGCAGCATCATTAAAGCCCATTGCGTTGACGGACAAAATCCACCAGATGCGGTACGTAGTTCTCCGGTCCATCGCCGCCACTGGAATATGCCTCGGCAAAACTGTTCTTCACTGCGTTGCCAATTGGATTGGACAAGGTCACACCATCGGCCATGGACTCCAAATATTTCAGATCTTTAACGGCATTTTTCAATGTAAATTTGTGTGCCTCACGATTGCCCTCCACCGCATAACCCATAAAGGTTTGATAAAACCCGCAGTCCATGCGACTTCCTCGAATAACAGAGTCGAACTGCTGGACGCTGATACCGACCTTCTCTGACAGGGCCAACGCCTCGGCGTATAGCGCCGCATAGCCGAGCGAGAGAAAATTGTTCAAAAGCTTCATTTTGTGGCCGGTTCCGACCGAGCCGATATGAACGATGGATGCTGCCCAAGATGCAATGACAGGCTCGATCCTCTTAAACAATTCCTCTGTCGATCCAACCATCGTACTCAATTCGCCAGCTTCAGCCTGCACCGGCGTGCCGCCCAGCGGCGCATCTGCCATTTCAATACCACGCGCCTTCAGGCGCTCAGCCAAAACAATCGTGCGGTCAGGGTCCGACGTCGAACAATCAACAATAACATCGCCCGTGGACATGGACGGCGCGAGCGCATCAACAATCTTCTCTACTTCGGGTGATCCAGGCGCACAAATGTGAATGACAGAGGTGTCTGCACCCAACTGTTCCAGTGAGTGGGCTTCAGTGGCCCCTTGTGCCATCAGATCTTCGACTGGTGCACGATTGCTATGGGCAATGACGGTCACCGGATATCCAGCTACAAGCAGGTTTTTGGCCATGCCATGCCCCATCAGTCCAACCCCAACGAACCCAATTGATTCCGGCATAATCCTGTTCTCCTGTGAATTCTGTTGGTCCACGCTAGCCAAATACCGACCAATTGCCAGCCCACAATAGCCAATTCTCGAAAGGTTGGGGTGTTAGCGGAGCGATTGAATCGCAAAATTTGGAAACCACCGGCACCTTAGTTGAGATCATTTTCTAGATGAATTGAAATACCGTGCAGGCACATCGCCTTTCCCGGTCACCGGAGGAGAAGCAGGGATTCTGTGCTGCAAGGCGAGTCTCCACCACGTCCCGTTAACTTGCCTGAACTCCGGCCTGTCGCTACAGTCCAACCCAACCCCGATAAAAATGGAGACACGCTATGTTTAGAAAGTTGCGCAAGTCGCTCATTGCCTTGCTGGGAGCGGGCCTCACTCTGTCCAGCGCCAACGCTGCCGAGTGGAAATTCAACAATG
>JAHEJF010000294.1 GCA_024639025.1 Ahrensia sp.
AGAACAACAGCGCATGGCCGAACTGATCGCACAGGCTGAAAATCTGGAAGAATTCATTGCTTCGCTTGGCGAGGAAGCAGAAAGAGTTCAGGCCGAGAGAGAAGCCAGGATCAAGGCTGAACAACAGGCGCGAATAGATGAAGAAAAACGCCAGAAGCAGGCAGCTGAAGCTGCGATTATTGCCGCCCAAAAGGCGCGGGAAGATGCAGAACGTGCAATACGAGAGGCAGATCTGGCAAAACAGTTAGAAGCCGAAGAAGCCCTCAAACAGGCCGAACAGGCAAAATTGGAGGCCGAACGTCAGCAGAAACTGGCTCAAGAGGCGATCATTGTTGCGCGCAAGCGTGCTGAACAATTTGCCGCTGCGCCGCAGCGAATCACGCCCACTCTCAACTTTTCCAAGCAGAAGGGAGCATTGGCAAAACCGGTGGCTGGCCGTACAATAACCGCATTTGGTGCGGATGACGGGTTTGGGTCTAGAGCCCAGGGCGATACGATTGAAACTTCACCTAACGCAATTGTTACCGCTCCTGCGGGTGGAAAAGTGCTGTATGCAGGCCCATTTCGTGCATATGGTAACCTGTTGATATTGGATGCTGGTGAAGACTATCAACTCGTATTGGCTGGGATGGACCGAATAGATGTAGTACAAGGGCAATTTGTGCTCGAAGGTGAACCTGTAGGCGCAATGGGCCGTATTAGACTGGCTAGTGTAACGGCTGCTGCGACGAACAATGAAAATCCGACACTCTATGTTGAGTTTCGGAAAAACTCGAAACCGGTTGATCCCTCGCCTTGGTGGGAACGGGTTAACGCGGGAAGGACTTGAATATGCTGCGGAAATTCTCTCTTTTGTTTGCTGGTGCATTATTTGGCGCAGGCGCGACGATCATGCTCGCTGGACAACCGGTGATCAGTGCAAATGCCGCTGGAAGCGAGACCTACAAGAATCTTGCCATATTTGGCGATATTTTTGAGCGGGTCCGCAGCAATTATGTCGAAGAACCCAACGAAGAAGAACTCGTCGAGAGCGCCATAAATGGCATGCTTTCCGCACTCGATCCGCATTCATCCTATTTGAATGCCGATGATGCTGAAGATATGCGCACGCAGACCAGCGGCGAATTTGGTGGTTTGGGCATCGAAGTCACAATGGAAGACGAGTTGGTGAAGGTGATCACACCGATGTATCAGAGTCCCGCTGAAGCTGCCGGTGTGCTTGCCGGTGACTTCATCTCACAAATTGATGGCGAAGAGGTGCGTGGCTTGACCCTGCAACAAGCCGTCGAGAAAATGCGTGGGCCGGTTAATACTCCGATTGTTCTGGAACTGTTGCGCGAGGGAGCCGACAAGCCCATCGAAGTGACAATCATTCGCGATATCATCAAAGTGCAGGCCGTAAAGTTCCGGGCCGAAGACGATATTGGGTATCTGCGTGTAATCTCTTTCACCCAGAAAACCTACAGCGACCTCGAAAAAGCAATCGACAGTTTGACCGAGGAAATCGGTGAGGACAAGCTCAAGGGCTTTGTTCTTGACATGCGACTCAATCCCGGCGGTTTGCTGGATCAGGCAATCAATGTTTCCGATGCCTTCTTGGAAAAAGGACTGATCGTATCGACCAGAGGACGGGATGATCGAGACAGCCGTCGCTTCTCCGCACGCGCGGGCGACTTGATCGATGGCAAGCCGGTGATCGTGCTGATCAATGGCGGTTCAGCTTCTGCGTCGGAGATCGTCGCCGGCGCGCTGCAGGATCATCGTCGAGCAACAGTTGTGGGCACGCAAAGCTTTGGCAAGGGATCGGTTCAGACCATCATTCCGCTGGGCGAAGGTGGCGCGCTAAGACTGACCACGGCTCTGTATTACACGCCAGCTGGTGTCTCTATTCAGGGTAAGGGCATTACGCCCGATATCAAGGTCAACCAGACCCTTCCTGAAGAATTGCAGGACCGTGATTTGACCCGGGGTGAATCAGATCTTCGTGGACACATTGCCGGTGAAGAGGAAGATGAAGAGGGCTCTGGTTCTGTTGCTTACGTGCCGCAGGATCCTAGCGAAGATGATCAATTGACATTTGCGCTGGAACTCTTGCGCGGCGAGCGTGTTGATGAGGCATTTCCGCCAGATCCATCAAAAGCGTTGCCGAACTAATGGCGCCATTGCCAAAGCGCATTTGATTTCTAATATGAGAGGCCACCGTTTCAGGTGGCCTTTTGATTCGCTCGATTGCTGAAAGCTTGTTTTTGATGAACGATCTCAATGCACCTTTGGGGATGAACAACAGGCAGCCGCCCAAATCCCATACACAAACGCAAAGCGTCAATACGAGTACAAGTGGTGGATGGGCGCTTGCAGGACTGGTGCTTGGAATTATCGTTGTGCTCAACGCCTACACGCTGATCACAACTGATCGCGGTTCTACCGAGACAATCGTACGACTCGCCGAAGATCCAGTCGTTGAGGTTGCCGACCAGCAAGTGAGCACCACTGAACAAGCGCAAACAGAAGCGGAACCTGAAGTCGAAATTATTTATGGCGATCCGGATTTGCAGGATACTGCGTCGGAAGAATCATCATTGCCGGCGCCGGAACCGCGCGAAGATGTCATTCAGGTCTCTCCTGGTGGGCCAAGGATCATCACCGTGCGCGATCCCAATGCGATCCAAATCGGTCAACCCCCAGATCAGGCTCACCTGAAGGTGGATGAAGCACTGGAAGAATCGCCCTATGGCGCCTTGCCAAAGCGAACAAGCGAAGGTCGCCGCCCGGTCGACATTCATGCACGACCCTGGTCCAGTGCCGGCGGCAAACGCATAACAGTTGTTATCACTGGCCTGGGTTTGTCGCAGACAGGAACGCAGCGCGCATTGGCCGAACTGCCTCCTGAAATCACCTTGGCCTTCGCACCAACCGGAAACAGCCTGGATCGCTGGATGCGGGAAGCACGAAAAAAGGGGCACGAAGTGTTGATCCAGGTACCCATGGAACCGTTCAACTATCCGCAGGTCAATCCAGGCCCCAACACGCTGCGCCTCGCTTCCAGTGCTCAAACAAACATTGACAATCTACATTGGGCGCTGGGCCGGATGACAAATTATTCCGGAGTCATGAATTATCTTGGCGCCCGGTTCATGAACGAGGAAGGGGCAATGCAGCCCATATTGGACGAACTGGGCCAGCGTGGTCTGCTCTATTTCAACGATGGAAGTGGCGCGGGCGGCTCAACGCTTCCCAACAACGCATTGCGCGCCGGTGTTCCCTATCTAAATGGAAACCTGATAATCGACAGCTCCAACGATGCAGGTTCTATCCGCTCAAAGCTCAAGGCGCTTGAGTCACTCGCTGAAGCGAGAGGCACTGCCGTCGGCTCTGGATCAGCATTGGAACTGACCATAAAAGAAGTCGCTGACTGGGCCAATGATGCCAAGAAACGCGGGTTTGAAATCGTGGGGGCAGCTGCCCTGTCCAAGGATCCCGAGCGGAGCCGCTGACGTGTCAAAGAAATCCATATCGGCAACCGACCTGCCTTATCGAAAATGTGTCGGGGTGATGGTGCTCAACCACGAAGGCAAGGTTTGGGCCGGTCGCCGGATAAAGGAAGGCAACACGGAGTATTCAGGTTCACCCATGCTGTGGCAAATGCCACAAGGCGGCATTGACAAGGGCGAGACCGCGGAGGATGCCGCTTACAGGGAGTTATATGAAGAGACTGGCATCAAATCTGTTTCACTGCTTGAAGAAGCGCCGAAGTGGCTGACCTATGACTTGCCCGAACACATGATCGGAACTGGGCTTAAAGGAAAATATCGCGGCCAAAAACAACGCTGGTTTGCCTTTCGATTCGAAGGCAATGAAAGCGAAATCCAGATTAATCC
>JAHEJF010000295.1 GCA_024639025.1 Ahrensia sp.
TTGCTGGGTTACTACTACGCCAAAGGGATGCTGCAGTCGGTTGACGGCCTGCAATCCATTGAGCAAGTGGGTAGTTCAGTGCGTGCTATTTTGGACGAAATCTAAGCCCGAACTGTAGAAATTTCAGCGGTTGGCATGAATCATGCTCTAGGCCTGTTGACACATTGGCAACACGGGCCTATAGCCCACCGACTCTCTTGCAAAAGCATCAGAATTGGGGCCGTTTCGGCAATGATATGTGCTTGCTTGACGAGAAGCTCGCAAGGGCCGGCCTCCACCGGACGCGGGTAAACTAAAGCGCCGCAGAGCGGCCCACATGGAGTAAATGAGCATGGCTCGTATCGCCGGGGTAAACATCCCAACAGGCAAGCGTGTAGTAATCGCATTGCAGTACATTCACGGTATCGGCGCGAATTATGCGCAAGAGATCGTAGAGAAAACAAACATTCCCGCTGAGCGTCGCGTCAACCAGCTTTCTGATGCTGAAGTTCTTGCAATTCGCGAGACAATTGACCGCGATTATCAGGTTGAAGGCGATCTTCGTCGGGAAACGTCGATGAACGTTAAACGCCTGATGGATCTTGGCTGCTATCGTGGCCTGCGTCACCGCCGTGGACTGCCCGTCCGTGGTCAGCGCACGCACACCAATGCACGCACGCGTAAAGGTCCTGCCAAAGCGATTGCCGGCAAGAAGAAGTAATTTAAAACACCAGGTCTAGCCACTGGCATTACGGTGGCGTTTGAAATCAAAGGATAGAAAATGGCTAAAGAGGCTGGTCGCGTCAAAAAGCGTGAGAAAAAGAATATCTCATCGGGCATTGCCCATGTGAATTCCACATTCAACAATACGATGATCACCATCACGGATGCCCAAGGAAATGCAATTTCCTGGTCCTCAGCGGGCATGCAGGGTTTCAAGGGCTCGCGTAAATCAACACCATTTGCTGCGCAGATGGCTGCAGAGGACGCTGCCAAGAAAGCCCAGGAACATGGCATGAAGTCGCTTGAGGTTGAGGTCAATGGTCCCGGATCAGGACGTGAATCTGCCCTGCGCGCACTTCAAGCCGCTGGCTTTACGATTACATCGATCCGCGATGTGACCCCGATCCCGCACAATGGGTGCCGTCCAAAGAAACGCCGCCGGGTATAAATCATAAATTCTTTGAGCCTCGCCAAATCCAGCGCGGCTCGAAACAAGACCGATTGCCACGAATGGATGGTGGCATTGAAGTTGAAGGAACAAACTGTGATACAGAAAAACTGGCAAGAACTGATCAAGCCCAACAAGGTTGAGTTCAAAGGATCCGGCAATAAAATTTCGCTGATGGTTGAGCCGCTTGAGCGTGGCTTTGGTCTGACACTAGGTAACGCACTGCGCCGTGTTCTATTGTCGTCATTGCGTGGTGCTGCGGTTACTGCCGTACAAATTGATGGTGTTCTGCATGAATTTTCATCGATTGCCGGTGTGCGTGAGGATGTCACCGACATTATCTTGAACATCAAGGAAATCGCCATCAACATGGAAGGCGATGGCCCAAAACGCATGGTCGTCCGCAAGCAGGGACCGGGCGCCGTACTGGCTTCTGACATTCAAACTGTTGGTGATGTCGAGATTCTGAACCCTGACCACGTTTTGTGTACGCTGGACGAGGGCGCTGAAATTCGCATGGAATTCACCGTGGATGCGGGCAAGGGCTATGTGCCGGCTGAGCGCAACCGCGCCGAAGATGCGCCGATCGGGCTGATTCCGGTCGACAGCCTTTATTCTCCGGTTCGCAAAGTGTCCTACAAGGTTGAGAACACCCGCGAAGGCCAGGTTCTGGACTATGACAAGCTGACCATGACTGTTGAAACCAATGGAGCGGTTTCCGGCGAAGACGCCGTGGCATTTGCAGCGCGTATTCTACAAGACCAGCTGGGCATTTTCGTCAATTTCGAAGAGCCAGAAAAAGAAGCACAAGAAGAGCAGGTTCAGGAGCTTGCCTTCAACCCTGCGCTGCTCAAGAAGGTCGACGAATTGGAGCTTTCGGTTCGTTCTGCAAACTGCCTGAAGAACGACAATATCGTTTACATTGGCGACCTGATCCAGAAGAGCGAAGGCGAAATGCTGCGGACTCCAAACTTTGGACGCAAATCGCTTAACGAGATCAAGGAAGTCTTGGCTTCCATGGGCTTGCATTTGGGTATGGAAGTGCCCGCATGGCCACCGGAAAACATCGAAGATCTCGCAAAACGCTACGAAGATCACTACTAGGATTGAAACTCAAGGCCGGGAAGTCCGGCTAACATTAGGAGAAGGCTCATGCGCCACGGAAAATCAGGCCGCAAGCTGAATCGCACAAGCAGCCATCGCAAGGCGATGTTCGCCAACATGGCAGCATCGTTGATTGAACACGAGCAGATCGTCACAACTTTGCCAAAAGCAAAGGAACTGCGTCCGATCGTGGAAAAGTTGGTTACCCTGGGCAAGCGTGGCGATCTGCATGCGCGTCGCCAGGCTGCATCAGCCATTCGCGATGAGGATCAAACACGAAAATTGTTTGCAACGATCGCGCCGCGCTACGCAGACCGTCATGGCGGATATCTGCGCATCATGAAAGCGGGTTTTCGTACAGGTGACAATGCGCCTATGGCGGTCATCGAGTTTGTTGACCGCGATGTTGATGCCCGCGGTGCAACCGATCGCGCCCGCGTCGAAGCTGAAGACAATGCTGCCGATGAAGCAGCTGCATAAGAAGATCGGCCAAAGCTGACGAATTTGATTTAAGAGCCTTTCGGGGCTCTTTTTTCGTTTATAGTGCAGCAGTGATTCATGTTGCCTGTGCAGGGAGAAAACTATGTGGCGATTGGTGTCGGTTTGGCTGTGTGTGTTCTTAGTGCTTGTGAATATGCCGTATTCGACACCGGCCATTGCCCAGGATGCCAATGATCAGTTGCGTGGGTTTCTCGAAGAATTGCTGCAACCCCGGCAAAACAGGCGCAATATTCAGGCAGATGAATCAAATTCCCAAACGCGGCGCGTTCCATTTGGTCAGCAGGAAATTCAGCTGTCATTTGCGCCACTGGTTGAGCAGACAGCACCCTCTGTGGTCAATGTTTATGCGGCCAGGACAGTCCAGGCCAGACGGTCTCCCTTTGAAGGCGATCCGTTTTTCGAGCAGTTTTTTGGCGACAGTTTTGGCCGCCCGCAACCGCGTGTTCAATCGTCGCTTGGTTCTGGCGTGATTGTTGATTCCAGTGGTCTGGTGGTGACCAACAACCATGTCATTCAGCAAGCAGACGAGATCAAAGTCGCACTGTCAGATGGTCGTGAGTTTGAAAGCGAAGTTGTGTTGCGTGACGAGCGTTCAGACCTGGCTGTGCTGCGTATCAAAGCGGGCGAAGAACTGCCTGCGCTTTCTTTTGCAGAATCCGACCAGCTGCAAACGGGTGATCTTGTTCTGGCGATTGGCAATCCATTTGGTGTCGGACAAACCATTACATCCGGCATTGTTTCCGCCGTGGCGCGGACGCAGGTTGGCGTATCTGACTTCGGCTTCTTCATCCAGACCGATGCCGCCATCAACCCAGGCAATTCAGGCGGCGCATTGATTGACATGTCGGGACGCCTGGTTGGCATTAACACCGCCATATTCACAAGATCGGGCGGTTCCAACGGGATCGGGTTCGCCATTCCTGCCAATATGGTTCGCGCGGTCGTTGATCAGGCCATAGGCGGCAGCGACGCATTCGAGCGGCCTTATATTGGCGCAAGTTTTGATGAAGTAACCGCTGAAATCGCCGAGAGTCTAGGGATGCGTCGTCCAGCGGGCGCTATCGTGATTGATGTGGCCGATAACGGCCCGGCTGATCAATCAGGGCTGCGTGTCGGTG
>JAHEJF010000296.1 GCA_024639025.1 Ahrensia sp.
GAGGAGCAGCTGCAGGCGCTTGGCGCTTTGGGCGTGGATGAAGTGCAGGGCTTTTACATGGCAAAACCGATGCCGGCGCTCGACGCCATACGGGAACTGGCGCATCACCGAAAGGTCCGTACCCGTGTAATGTTGTCAGATGGGTTGAAATCCAACCCATTGCGCCGAAGAAACCAGACGGCCTTTGCAAACTAATTGAAATTGGACTTTCATGGTCGCCATCACCATGTGTTACTTGTGAACTGTAACTGGTTGAGGGCGTTTTATGGAATTGCGGATCATCGAAAACAGGAAAATGGCGTGCATCACTGTGATGCTGACGCTTGTTGGCCTTTTGTTTTCCAGTGTGGCTCAGGCCAATCAGTTCAAGCGCATCCGTGACGTCAATGTTTCATGCAACAATGCCTTGCTTTGCGATTTGTACATCACCAATCCGCGAGTCACCCTCTACAGCTTTGGCTTCAGACGCTCTGCTGCCCCCGATGCACCGGTTAATTTGGTATTGGCTACGCGTGATCCGCTGCGGTCAGGATCTGAAATTGTCTTTGCTGTTGATGGCGAAGAGATTTTTTCGCGGTCGATTGATACGTTCAATTATCGGGCCGCCGTCTATGAATACAGCTATCGCGAGCAGGCCGATGTTGCACTGTTGTTGGCTGCTGCCCGGCAGGGCAGCGAGCTCCAAATCACCCATGTGACGCGTTCTGGCCAGTCGACAGTGCCATTTTCGCTATCGGGCATGATCGCCGGTTCGATATTCATGGATGAGGCCCAGGGACGTGTTGGCCGGCCGGATGCGATGTTGAAGGTGGGCGAACGCGCGGCAGCTGATCCGGGCGCAGGCGGCGAGGGCAGCGGCGAGATGCAGCCGATCAATGGCATTGATGATTTGCCCGACATGGTGCGGCACGAATTTATGGAGCCTGCGGGGCGTTGCTACAATCCCATTTTTTCACCAGACGAGGTTCGACTGGGCGGTTTCCTGGTCAAATTGTCTGAAGAATCGCAATTATTGGGCACCGTTTGCGGTGCCGGGGGCGCTTACAATCAAATCTTCGCTTTTTGGGAGATTTCCGGCACTTTTTTCAAACCGCTTGCCCTGCCATCGATTTCAGACGGCGCGCCGGTGGCACTCATGGATGTGTTCAATGCCGGCTACGATCCGGCAAAGCGCGAGTTGGTGTCGTTCTACAAGGGGCGGGGCCTTGGCGATTGTGGCACTTATCATCGCTGGTCCATTACCAATTTCGAGGCGGGTAATCTGTTCAGACTTGAGGAAATGCTCAACAAGGATGATTGCGACGGAATTTACAAGGAAGACCTGTCCGATTACGAGCGCCTTTGGCCGCAGCCCTAGACTCTGTCAGCCTTTGATGGAATCGCGGAACCCGGATTTATCCAATATTATCAATGTCCAAATCCGCGCCAGCGTTTCAGTTGAAGACCGAAACGCTCTAGACGTCCAAGTCTTTGGTGAGCAGCAACAATCGCCGCAAATTGGTGCCGTGATCGGCCGTTCCGATTTGTGACTTGCCATAGGCAATCAAGCCGCTTTTGCCTTTCTCGAGATCGATCGCCTGAAACTGTATCGTATCGGGGAAGCGCAGCGCTCTGGTACGCACGACATAACGTGATTGCGCTGCATCTTTTTCATCATCAACCCGGGTGAACGCCATGCCGCTGTTCTTGAGTTTGCCTTCAATGGCCAAGATCAGCCTGTCACTCGACATCTTGAATGTGGGCAACACCTTGTCCACTGTGGCTTGCTGCGCGCACAAATCGCCCGTGCACAACAAGGCGTCGTTTGGATGAGGGCTTCGCTCAATGGATTGCAGCCTGAATGGACCCAAGTCCGGATCGCCGGCAATTCTCTGCCAGGTCCTATCGCGGCCATAGGCAACGAACAGGATCGCCGAAAGAGCGACCAGTACAATTACACAAGTCGCAAGGGTCAAGATCAATTTCATTGGTTGTTCCGAGGTCCGAGACGGTCATACGTGCACCGAGCCCGTTTGGTCGGTCGCTATCCTTCACCCAGATGGCGCAGCGGGTTCGCATTTCAAGGCAGCATGGCTGCTTTATAGGATGGCTTGTCTTGTGTCCTGGATCAGTCCGCGCATCAGCACGATGGCGCCTGTGGCCATGGCCAAAAAGCCAGCAACCATAAGCACAAGCAACATGGTCTGTTCATTGCCTGTGGGGAGCGCGCCGGCGGGTGCCGCGAGCATGGTTGCCAGATCAAATGCAACATCGACGCTCTGCGCAGCGGCGACCTTGGTAAAGCCGAACAGAAGCAACGCATTTGCGGTGGCAAAGCTCAGCGCAATGACAAGCATCGACCGAATGCGGCCTCGTTCAATTTCCGCTTCTTTTTTTATCTGTCTCATCGCAGCTACCCCAGTTTCCCGATCGCATGGCCCGATCATGTCATGCGAGAATTGCCCATGTTGTGCTTATTCACACAGTTTGGGGCAGTTTCAGGCAGAAAACGGGGCAACGCCGGGGAGAATTTGTGACCATTATGTGGCGGGCAACCAGTCCAACTCAACAAATCCGGGCTGTTTGGTCACTCTTGTTAACCAATTGTTAATAAACGGAAATTGCTGCATGTCGAAATTCCCTTTTGATCCGGCCGTATGGGTGTAGGCGAAAAGGGCGATATCGGCGACCGTGTATGTGTCTCCGGCGATATAGTCGGTCTTGGCCAATTGCGCTTCCATCACGCCGAGCGCGCGATGACCGGCTTCAAGCAGGGGGTCGAGTTTTTCAGGCACGCGCAAATGCGCTCGCTGCGGATAGTTCAGGATGGCCTGGCGCGTGGCAATCGTGCCCTCATGAAAGTTTTGTTCAAAGAACATCCATTCATGCACCTTGGCCAATTGATAAGGATCATGCGGCAGCAACGGGCTTCCGGCTGCCAGATAGAGCAGGATGGCATTTGATTCCGCGATCAAGCGGCCATCTTCAAGTTTCAATAGGGGAACCTTGCCATTGGGGTTCATTTCACGAAACGCCTCCGATTCGGTTACACCCGACCCATATTCGCAATCCTGGTGGTCGAACGGGATTCCCAGCTGATGCATCAGGAGCCGAACTTTGTAGGAATTGCCTGATGAGGGCATGGAATAGAGGGTAAGCATGTATTTTTCCCGGCAGTTTCAGCCTGTTTTATGGATTGCTATCGCAGCCCAGGCAATTGAAAATTCCTGAAGTGTGGCTTTCAGGATATTGAACGATCTGTTCATCCTTCAACCCCAGGCAGAAGGTTGCGCTGTATCAGTTGCATGCGGTTGGATTAGAAACTGTCAGCCTTTGATAGACTCGCGGCACCCGGATTTATCCAATATTTTCAATGCCCAGATCCGCGCCTGCGTTTCAGGCTTCAACTGAAACGCTCTAGCCGCTTGCGGGCTTCTTGAGCAGGGGCCGAAGCTTTGTGTCGCTGTGCTCGTCGAACCATTCGGAGAAATCGGCTGGGGCCAATCGCGGCACCGCAGCGGCAAACCCTTGAACCATATCCGCACCTGCGGCCTCGGCCATCTCGATCTGCCACATTTCTTCCAGTCCCTCGAGCACCACATTGATGCGCAGCTCATGAAAGTCGCCGATCAGGTTCTTCAATTCTGCCAGGCCTGTCGAATGTGCCATCTGCTTCTTGATGAGCGCACCGTCGAATTTCACGATGTCAGGTGTCAGGTCCCTGATCCGCGCCATGCCCGAAGATTGGGCGCCAAAATCGTCGACGGCAATGGTGTATCCACGGGCGCGCAACGCATAGACAAAATAATTCAGATCCTCGCGGGAGCGGGCAGCCTTTTCCGTGATTTCGCAGACACAAGCGGTCGGCGACAGGCCGGATAT
>JAHEJF010000297.1 GCA_024639025.1 Ahrensia sp.
GCATGGCATCATCACCACGCTGGTCAACAATGCTGCCTGGGATGATCGGCATGAATTGGCGGCCATTGATGCAGAATATTGGGACAAGAATATCGCAATCAATCTGCGCTACCAGATGTTCGCTGTCCAGGCTGTTGCCGAAGGCATGAAGCAGGCCGGTGGCGGTTCCATCATTAATTTCACCTCGACATCCTACATGATGAACCAGGGTCAAATGCCAGTCTACACCACCGCAAAGGCGGGTGTCGTCGGTTTGACCAAGGGGCTGGCCGGTACTCTCGGCCCCCACAATATTCGGGTCAACGCGATTGCGCCGGGTTGGATCATGACCGAGCGCCAGAAACAACTCTGGGCAACGCCGGAAGGGGTCCGGGCCCACCTGGATACGCAGGTGTTGGATCGTGAACTGCAGCCAGTTGAAATGGCGGGCCCATGCCTGTTCCTGGCATCCAATTCTGCCAGCGCCGTCACGGCTCATGTGCTGATCGCTGATGCGGGTGTGCTCTGATGAACACTGCAATCACATCGGTGGTGGCTGTCGATTGGGGGACCTCGCGTCTTCGCATCTGGCCATTGGATGGAAACGGTGCAGCCAAATCCTGTCACCGGTCTGACCGTGGCATGCGCACTGTTTCGCGCGACGAGTTCGAACAGGTACTCGCAGCCCAATTGCAGCAATTGGATGTCCCAGCCGACACACCGGTCATCATGTGCGGCATGGTGGGGTCTAGGCAGGGATGGCAGGAAGCACCCTACAACAGCGTGCCGTGTCGGATCGATGCCATCGCAGCGAACGCCGTGCAGATCAATGATGTTGATCGCGATATTCGCATTGTGCCGGGCATCGCCAATTTTGACGCTGCGCATCCAGACGTGATGCGTTCGGAAGAAACTCAATTGCTGGGTCTCTACGATATGTCGGGATCCGCATTGACCGGCATGATCTGCATGCCGGGAAGCCATGCCAAATGGGTTCGCTTTGACAAGGGCGAGGTCCTTGATTTTGCAACCTCCATGAGCGGTGAATTGTTTGCGGCGCTCGGCGCATCTTCGGTTCTGCAACACTCCTTGAAAAATGCCGGCAAGCAAGTTGATCCAGAAAGCCGGGTCTTCCTTGATGCTGTAAGCAGGAGCCTTGCAGAACCGGCAACCATTTTAACCCGCCTGTTTGCGGCGCGCCCGCAAAGCCTCATCAACCAGGTGAGCGATGATGAAGCTGCGGCCCACATTTCCGGCACCATCATTGGTCAGGACATTGCGGGGGCGATTGCGAGATTTGCACCGGTTCACGCTGTCAGCCTCGTTGGCAGCGGGCACCTGGGAGCATTGTATACAAAAGCCTTGGAGATCGCTGGTTTGCGATCAACAATGGTTGATGGCGACGAACTCGCCATCCAAGGACTAAGCCATGCGGCAAGGCTCATTTGGCCGGATAGATTTGATCCGGCTCTCCGGGTCCAGACTCAGTAACGGATCGAGCTGCATTGGAAACAAAATGACAGGGCATCACCATGAGCATTGAAAAGTCCGCACCATGGCCAGACCTCAAAAGGGGACTGGTGGCCATCCTGCGCGGGGTCAAACCCGATGAGATTGACGAGATCGCTTCTGCTTTGGTGGAAGCGGGATTTGGTGCGCTGGAGATTCCGCTCAATTCGCCTGATCCCTTTACCTCGATCAAAAAAGCAGTGCTTGCCCATGGCAATAATTGCCTGATTGGCGCGGGAACGGTTTTAACGGAGCGCAATGTCGACCAGCTTGCGGAATCTGGCGGCAGGCTTCTGGTTTCTCCAAACATCAATGCCGATGTCATGAAGCGCGCCGGGCACCACAAAATGGTGACGATGCCTGGTGTTTTCACCGCAACAGATGCCTTTCAGGCCATAGACTGTGGTGCATCCGGGCTGAAATTCTTCCCGGCCAGCGTTCTTGGACCCGCTGGTATCAAGGCGATCATGGCCGTCCTTCCGCCGGACCTTCCGGTCGGCGCAGTCGGTGGTGTTGCTGAAGATGACTTTGCAGACTACGGCAAGAACGGGATTTCGGTTTTCGGGCTCGGTTCGTCAATCTACAAGCCCGGCATGAGTGCAAGTGAGGTCAGTCAGCGCGCCATCAAGACCATTGCCGCCTATGATGCTGTATTTGGTTAAGTCATGACGCAAGTTTCGATCCTATCAGACCATCGTTGCCAGCTCGGTGAGGGGCCGTTTTTTTGCGAACGGCGTAACACCTTGTTCTGGTTCGACATTATTGGCCGCAAACGGCATGCTCACGACTTTGCGACAAATGCGCAAACCACACTCGAACTGACCGAAATGGCCAGCGCCATGGCTGTCGTAGACGAGCAGCACGACGCGATTCTGACCAATTCAGGTTTGTGGCTGCACAATATCCAATCAGGCGCGTGGTCGCCGATCATCGATATCGAAGCTGATATTGCAGCCAACCGTTCCAATGACGCGCGCATCCATCCTTCCGGGGCGTTCTGGATCGGGACCATGGGACTGAACGCGGAGCATGAAGCTGGTGCGATCTATCATTATCGAAAAGGCAAATTGTCAAAACTGTTTGGGCAGATATCCATCCCAAATGCAATCTGCTTTTCGCCTGACGGACATACGGCCTATTTCACCGACACATCGGCAGGTGAATTGATGTCAGTCGCAGTGGATCCCGAAACCGGTCTCCCGGAATCCGAACCGAATGTGCTCATTGATCACGCCGGCAACAATGGCGGATTGGATGGCGCAATCGTCGATGCCGATGGCAATATCTGGATTGCGCTATGGGGTGCTGCAGCGGTGAATTGCTATGCGCCAGACGGTAGCTTGTTGAATTCAATTGCCATGCCAGCCATGCAGTGCAGTTGCCCGGCCTTTGTTGGCGACGGCAAGATTGCCGTGACAAGCGCATGGCAGGGATATGACGCGGCCGCCAAAGAAAAAGACACAAATGCCGGCATGACCTTTTTGGTCGATGCCAATGCTAAACCGAAATTTGAACCACGCATTTTGATATAAGGCGTTTGAGCTTTTGGCTGAACCGTCGACAGGAATTTGAGTATTGAGGACATGATACAAATCCGGGTGCTGAAGCGCCATCTATGTGTAACTTGCTCTGATCGATCAGGAAAAAGACAATGAGTTCCCCACCCAAACAGCGACTTGGGGTCTGCTACTACCCGGAACACTGGCCCCAGGAGCGCTGGGCCAAGGATGCCGAACTAATGGTGCGTGCCGGCATCTCTCATGTGCGCATTGGCGAGTTTGCCTGGAGCAGGCTTGAGCCGCATTATGGCCAGTATGAATTTGACTGGCTCGACGACGCGTTTGAATTGCTGGACAGCCACGGATTGAAAATCGTGTTGGGCACCCCAACCGCAACGCCGCCCAAATGGTTGGTTGATCGGTTGCCCGGCATGTTGGGGGTGGATGAAAAGGGCAATGAGCGCCGTTTTGGTTCCCGCCGACACTACTGCTTTTCCAGCCAGCCCTATCGCGAACATTGCAAGCGCATCGCAACGCAATTGGCAAAGCGCTACGGCAGGCACAATGCGCTTGTCGCTTGGCAGATCGACAATGAATATGGCTGCCACAACACAACCTTGAGCTATTCCCAGGCGGCCAAACATGGATTTCGCGACTGGCTTGCGCAGAAGTACCAATCGCCCGATGCGCTCAACAAGGCGTGGGGAAGTGTGTTTTGGTCCAAGGAGTATCGTAGCTTTGACGAAGTCGAACTACCAAATCTGACGGTGACCGAGCCAAATCCTTCACATGTGATGGATTTTCGGCGTTACGCATCTGCACAGGTTGTCAGCTTCAACAAATTGCAGACAGACATTAT